>JANMJU010000008.1:0-54823 GCA_031371545.1 Chitinophagaceae bacterium | reverse complement strand
ACGCCATAACCCTGGCGAAAATTATCAGAAAACTGGGGGAAAGAAACTTCTTTTAGAAACAACAGGTGACAGGGCAACATCCGGGGAATAAACAATGTAAGGAATGGTGGCCACTGTTACATTGCCTATTTGGTACGGAGTAGCAGCTACGGTTTTGTAACCACTCACCTGAAATGTTTTATCATTAAAGCCAGTATTCAAATTAGCAAACAATGAAATGGTGGGGTACATAGCAGCTTTAGTTGCCTGTATATTTTTTATTGCTGCTTTTAATTTCATTTCGTTGTATCGCTGCTGTGGCAAATTTATCAAGGCTGATGCATACACTGCTTCGGGTAAAAGGGTCTCCATTTTTTCAAGTGGTATTTTATCAACCGGTGGTGTTTCCACATCAAATGGAGCAGCGGCATCCATACTCATGTAAGCTTTTAAAGAAAGCAACGACTGTGTTACATTTCCTTTCACAGATATCAGGTTGGAACTGTCATTGGCAAGCTGAGCTTCCAGTTCGGAAGCGTTCAGTTCCGGCAAAGAACCTGCATTTACCAGTTTCCGGGTATTTGCTAATTGCGCCCTGGTTTGTTCTAATTGTACGGAGGCGATATTTACCTGCTCTTTATTTAATAATACCTGCAGGTACAGATTAGCTGTACTTAAAGCAATATCATTTTTCAATTTATCAGTATTGGCTTTTGCTGCCAGTAACTCCCACTCGTTAGCAGCAATGGTATTTTTTTTACTGAACCAGTTAAAAATTTCGGCACTGGTTTGCAGGCTTGTACCAATATTAAAAGAGCCACCGGTTACTACTTTAAAAGAAGCATCTTGTATGGGGCCAATATTGTAACTGTTATTAAGGTTAAAGCTGGCGTTGGGGTATTGTGATAATTTACTCTGCTTTAAAGTGAGTGCTGAAAAATTTTCCTGTAGGGCTGTTTGCTTAGCGGTAAGGTTATTTTGCATTGCATACTCCACACATTTTTTCAAATCCCATTTTCCCTGGGCACAGGTAGTGGTAACAAAGAAAATAGTAACCAATAAAGTATAGGTAATATAACGCATCGGACAAAAATAAAACATCCTGCTGTATTGGGGCATCATCAATTTTATAAGTGGTAAACATAAAAAAGGCTATCTGCCAATAAGCAGATAGCCTGATAAAATTACTTAGTAAAAACTACCAGCTTTTTTTAGCAACACCATTTTTTACTGCCTCTAAAGCAGTTGCTTCACTCAGCATGGTAGTCATCTTGTTGCCTTTGCCATCATGGCCTTGAGCCATGTAGCCGCCACGGGCTGTTTTAGTTATCACTGCGTCCTGCATGGGAACGTTCTTTTCTTTCGTCTTCATGCAATAAGCTGTTAACATGTTTGACATCTTTTTTTGAATTTATGGTTAGTAATTAATGGGTGAAGTAGTAAGCTTCAGGCTACAAGCTACAAATTATATTGGTTTTAGCAAAATAACAGGCATTTTTGGAATTTTCGTTATCCTGGAAAATATTGATCATTATAAAAAATGAGCTCCTGAAAACCAGGAGCTGCACTTATAATTTATAAAATGTTCTTTAAAAATTTACACATCAATCTTTGCATACTTAGCATGAGATTCGATAAACTCCCTTCTTGGCGGTACTTCGTCCCCCATCAGCATGCTGAATACCCTGTCTGCTTCAGCGGCACTTTCAATGGTTACCTGCTTGAGTGTACGGGTGGCCGGGTTCATGGTGGTTTCCCATAACTGGTCAGCATTCATTTCACCCAAACCTTTATACCGCTGTGTGTTTACACTCTCGTCTTTGCCCATTCCAAATTTTGCTATCAAAGCTTTACGTTCTGCATCCGTCCAGGCATAATCCTGATCCTTACCTTTTTTCACCAGGTACAAAGGTGGTTGGGCAATGTATACATACCCCTGCTCCACCATCGCTTTCATGTAGCGGAAAATAAAAGTAAGTATAAGGGTGGCAATATGACTTCCATCCACATCAGCATCCGTCATAATAATTAATTTATGATAACGGAGTTTGGAAGTATCCAATGCTTTGGGATCTTCAGGTGTACCAATTTTTACACCCAATGCTGTAAAAATATTTCTAATTTCCTCATTGTCATAAATCTTGTGTTCCATTGCTTTTTCCACGTTCAGTATCTTACCCCTTAACGGAAGAATTGCCTGGTAACTTCTGTCCCTGCCCTGTTTGGCAGTACCACCAGCCGAGTCGCCTTCCACCAGGTACAGTTCACAACGGAATGGATCTTTATCGCTGCAATCAGCCAGTTTACCGGGCAATCCACCACCAGTTAGTACACTTTTGCGCTGTACCATATCCCGGGCTTTTTTTGCTGCCGCCCTTGCCTGTGCTGCAAGAATAACTTTCTGAATAATCGTCTTGGCATCCTTTGGATTTTCTTCCAGGTAAGCTACCAATACCCTGCTCAGTGTACTGTCCACCACACCCATTACTTCATTATTACCCAGCTTGGTTTTTGTTTGCCCCTCAAACTGAGGCTCTGGTACTTTTACAGAAATAATAGCGCTTAATCCTTCCCTGAAATCATCTCCTTCAATATCTACTTTGGCTTTTTCAAACATGCCTTCTTTTTCACCATAGCTTTTAAACACCCTGGTAATAGAACGGCGGAAGCCAGCCACATGGGTACCTCCTTCAATGGTGTTGATATTATTTACATAACTGAATAAATGTTCCTGGTAGCCGGTGTTATAAATCATGGCTACTTCTACCGTTACATTGCTGGCTTCATCCCTTCCATCGCAATAGATCACTGTAGGCAACAAAGGATTCCTGTTGGCATTCTTATCCAGCATTTCAACAAATTCTACAATCCCGCCTTCGCTGTAAAAAGTTTTGGTATAAGTTTTTCCATCATCATCTATCTCCCTCAGGTCATTAATAATAATATTTATTTTACGGTTTAGAAAAGACAGTTCCCTTAAACGGCCTTCTAATATTTCTCTGTTGTAAACGCCGGAAGAAAATATGGTAAGATCTGGCCAGAACTGCACAGTAGTACCATGTTTATCGGAAATTCCTATTTCCCTTACCGCATATTTTGGTATACCGGTTGCATATTCCTGTTCAAATGATTTGCCATCCCTGTTCACCACCACATGCAGTTTGCTGCTCAGTGCATTTACACAACTCACACCCACTCCATGCAGACCGCCTGATACTTTGTAAGAATCTTTGTCAAACTTACCACCGGCGTGAAGCACTGTCATTACCACTTCTAATGCACTGCGGTTTTCTTTGGTGTGCATACCAGTAGGGATACCACGGCCATCATCCTCTACCGTAATGGAATTGTCTTCATTGATAGTTACATCAATGTTCTTACAATGACCGGCCAGCGCTTCATCAATGGAGTTATCTACTACTTCATACACCAGGTGATGCAAGCCTTTCACGCCGATGTCGCCAATGTACATCGCCGGACGCTTGCGAACTGCTTCTAAACCTTCTAAAACCTGGATACTATCGGCACCGTAACTATTGTTTGCCGGGGCTGCAATTTCTTCAATTTCTGTGCTCATAAATGTGGGCAAATTCTCTTTAAATTTTTCAAAATCTGTATTCCTGCAAATATAGGGCAATTAAAGGGTTTGGGCATTTTAAATTGAATTGAAATCAATGTTTTTTTACAAAGATTTCCACAAAAAAACAGTCACAAATTAGTCATAGTTTCTGCCCTGTTCTGTTGCCGCTGTTATATTCATCGGGATGCCGTATATTTGCATCGAAGTTTATCAATGAATAGAACTACAGATATATTAAGTGTAAGCCAAAAGCAAGCCCTGGTTTTTAACGAACTGGATGTATTGCAGGACATTGAACGGGTTGTTCCCGGTTCGGTTCACTATACTATTAAGCGTTACCAGAAAGTTAGCAGCTGGAATATGGACGATACTGGTATGTTAGTGTACCATTATGAAAAAAATAATCCTGCTGCCAATTACCTCGAACTCCGTTTTTGCATTAGCGGTAATGTTTATTGCCGCCAAAAGCAAACCGAGTGTGACTTTTGTAAATTCAATGCTTCCAAAACCTGTGTGGAAAAAGTAGAAAGCGTGGATGTATTGAGTTTTAGTTTTAAGCCGTCTTACCTTACCCAGTTTGTAAAAGGGATAAGGCAACGGAATGTTACGGATGAAGTACTGGCTTTTACCCATACTTCTTCTTTTTCAAAGCTGCTTCCGCTTTGTGGCAAAACTAGGATGGCGATAGAAGCATTACTGAACCATAATTACACCGATACTTTAGAGAATATTTTCATCAATGCCCAGACACAAATACTGTTGCTGTATAGCATGGATTGTATGCTGGGTGAGAAAGAAGAAGTATTTGCCTGTAAATTTTTGGCCAACGAAGCTGACAGGGAAAAAATCATTAAAGCAAGAGAGGTTTTACTACAACATATTGGCGAACCACTTACCATTAAAGAGCTAAGCAGGAAGGTTGCTATTAATGAATGTTACCTTAAAAAAGGATTTAAAGAATTATTTGGTACCACCATTTTCGACTTTTACCAAAGTCAGCGGATGGAACATGCCAAGTATTTGCTGTATGATAAAGGCCTTAGTGTAACAGAAGTTTCTTCCCTGCTTGGGTACTCTTCCATTTCTCACTTCAGTACCGCTTTTAAAAAGCACACAGGCATTAAGCCCTGCGAATTGCTTTTACGTTGATTGCTGCCTTACTCCTTGCTTATCAACGCACTTCTTTTTTACCAGCAGATCACAGAATTTATTGACTTCCAACTAAGATTAAAAAATCATTATCTTCGCCTATTAACTATCTCACTCAATAATTTATGGTTAAAGAGAGGATATATCATACCATTTTGAACCGTTTTAAAACAAAAAATTTCAATGGAGCCAAACATAATTTCCATCATCGTTGGTGCAGCAGCCTTAGTAATAGGCCTTGTAGCGGGTAAATTTATTTTTGCCAAAAACACAAAAAAACAAATAGAAGACGCAGAATCACATGCACAAACCATTTTAAAAGAAGCTGAATTAAGAGCCGAAACCCTCAAAAAAGAAAAAGAACTGGAGGCCAAGGAAAAGTTTGTTCAAATGAAATCTGCACATGACAGAGATGTGATGCAGCGCAATCAGAAAATTGTAGAATCAGAAAGTCGAGTTAAGCAAAAAGAGCAAAGCATTAACCAAAAAGAAGCCAACTTAGATAAGCAGGTAAAAGAAAATGAGGCCATTAAGGAAACCCTCAACCGCCAGATTGAAGTGGTAAATACCAAGCGTACCGAGCTGGAAAAACACCAGGAAGAACATATCCGCAGGCTAGAAAAAGTAGCTGGTCTTTCTGCAGAAGATGCAAAAGCCCAGTTAATAGAAGGACTGAAACAGGAGGCTCATACAAAAGCCATTGCCATTCAGCAGGAAATTATAGAAGATGCCAAACAAAAAGCCGGTAAAGAAGCCCGTAAAATTGTAATCCAAACTATACAGCGTACTGCTGCAGAACAGGCTATTGAAAATTCCATCACCGTTTTCAACCTGGAAAGCGACGAAATAAAAGGCTCTATCATTGGCCGTGAAGGCCGTAATATCAGGGCCATTGAAGCCGCAACAGGTGTGGATTTAATTGTTGATGATACTCCTGAAGCAATTGTTCTTTCTTCTTTTGATCCATTGCGCCGGGAAATTGCCCGTTTATCGCTGCAACGTTTGGTGGCAGATGGCCGTATTCACCCAGCCCGTATTGAAGAAGTGGTGGAAAAAACAAAACGACAGCTGGATGATCAGGTAATGGAAATTGGTGAACGTACTGCCATGGAATTAGGTGTACATGGTTTACACAAAGAACTGATCAGGATGGTGGGCCGGATGCGTTTCCGTTCATCTTACGGACAAAATTTATTAATGCACAGCCGGGAAACGGCTAACCTCTGCGCCATCATGGCTGCTGAGTTGGGCATGAACCCCAAATTGGCAAAACGTGCCGGTTTGTTACATGATATTGGTAAAGTACCGGATGAAGAAACCGAATTGAGCCACGCTTTATTAGGAGCAAAATTGGCTGAAAAATATGGTGAAAACCCGGCAGTGGTAAATGCCATTGGTGCCCACCATGATGAAATGGAAATGCAGTATGTTATCTCCCCCATCGTTCAGGCTTGTGATGCCATTAGTGGTGCAAGGCCGGGTGCAAGGCGTGAGATCATGCAGCAATACATTCAGCGTATTAAAGATTTGGAAAACCTTGCCCAGGCTTACCAGGGAGTGGAAAAAGCTTATGCTATTCAGGCAGGAAGAGAACTTCGTGTAATAGTAGAAGCAGAAAAAGTGAGTGATGCGGACAGTGACAAATTAAGTTTTGAAATAGCCCAGAAAATACAGACTGAAATGACTTTTCCGGGACAGATAAAAGTGACGGTGATAAGGGAGAAAAGAGCAGTGAATATTGCCCGGTAAAATTAAATCTTTATAATTCTTTAGCTACAGGTAAGTTGCCTGTAGCTTTTTTTTGTAAAACTTTCTACTTTCAACTTGGAACTTTCAACATTTTCCTTACCTTCGCCTCCCGATAAAAAAATTAAGATTATGAATGCAGTAGATTTTGTACACGAACAACTAACAGCTAAGCCAACATTACCAGCTTTTAAAGCAGGTGATAATATTACTGTGAACTATAAAATTGTGGAAGGAAGTAAAGAGCGTATCCAGAGCTTTAAAGGCGATGTGATTAAGCGCCAGGGCGTTGGTTCTACTGCTACCTTCACTGTTCGTAAAATGAGTGATGGCGTGGGTGTTGAGCGTTTGTTCCCTTTTTATTCACCGAACATTGAAAGTGTTGTGTTGAATAAAGTTGGTAAGGTACGCCGTGCTAAATTGTTTTACCTGAGAGAAAGAAGTGGTAAAAGTGCCCGTATCCAGGAAAAAAGGATGGCCGTTGTCCTTAAAACAAAAAAGTAAACTGTTTATTTAAAATATTCAAAGCGAAAATCAATTGATTTTCGCTTTTTTTTGCCCTTTACTTTTCATTTTGTAAAAATTTGGAATAATTATTGCCTGAAACTGGTTAATCCGAATACAACTTTAATTATTTATTTTAAACCCTACAAATTGTATTACTATGAAAAAGACTATTTTCCCTGCATTATTTATTTGTGCTGTAATCCTGTTCCTGAGTTCCTGCTCAAGAGGCATTACCACGTATGAAGCGGCTAATGGCAAAGCCAAATGTGGCCGTTATATCAGGTAAGTCAAGTACTTTTTGCAATTAACATTTGAGCAACTTATTAATATAGCAATTACAAGCTTATTTAGTTATTAATTGATTTATCTTTGTCTGATAAACTTTATTATTATGACATCATTATTATCAATATTTCTTATTGGTATGCCGGGAGGATCTGAATGGATTTTTATTATCCTGGCAATTGTATTACTATTTGGCGGCAAAAAAATACCTGAGCTAATGAAAGGCATTGGCAAAGGAATGAGAGAATTCAAAGATGCCAAAGACAATGTAAAAAGTGAAATAGAAGAAGGCATGAAGGAAAAAGATAAAGATGAAGAAATAAGAAAGTTAAGGCAGCAATTGCAGCAAAAGCAAGCCGAGGAATTACCTAAATAATTTCTCCAGCGCAAAAAATTTCCGGCTGAAGTGAATGATAGTTATTATCAATCGCTCCAGCCGGTTTCATACTTACTATATTCAATTCATTTATTTTGTTTATCAATATCAGCGAATATCAACAGCAATTAGCAGCAGGTAAAACCACTTGTGTGGCTGCGGTAAATTATTTTCTTGATACCATCAAAGCAAATGAAAGGTTGAATGCTTTTACAGAAATATATGCAGCAGAAGCAATCGAAAAAGCTGCACGGCTGGATGCAAAAAGAGCTGCAGGTAACAAGCCCGGTAAACTGCACGGCGTAGTTGTTGCAATAAAAGATGTGATTTGCTACAAAGGACATAAAGTAACTGCCGCATCAAAAATATTAGCCGGTTTTGAATCGGTGTACAATGCTACTGTTGTACAAAAATTATTGGATGAAGAAGCCATCATCATCGGAAATTGTAACTGCGATGAATTTGCCATGGGCAGCACCAATGAAAATTCTGCTTATGGAAATGTACTCAATGCACTGGATGAAACCAAGGTCCCTGGCGGTTCTTCAGGTGGCAGTGCTGTGGCAGTGCAGGCAGGTTTGTGTATGATAAGTTTAGGCAGTGATACTGGCGGATCGGTAAGACAGCCTGCAGATTTTTGTGGTATCGTTGGTTTAAAACCTTCTTATGGAAGAATATCGAGGTATGGGCTGATTGCTTATGCTTCTTCCTTTGACCAGATTGGAATTTTTGGAAATAATGTGGCAGATGTGGCAATTGCTTTAGAGGTAATTGCCGGTGCAGATGAATACGACAGCACTGTTTCTCAAACACCCGTTCCTCCTTACAGTGATACAGGAATTATAAAAAATGAGGAAGTAAAAAAATACCGCATCGCTTATTTTGAAGAAGCAATCAATCATCCTTCTTTAGACAAGGAGATTGCAACTGCTATTAAAAATTCAATTGCACAATTACAAAAAGACGGTCATACTATTGAGCCTGTTCATTTTGATTTGCTGGATCACATTGTGCCGGCTTATTATGTGCTCACCACCGCCGAAGCAAGTTCTAATCTCAGCCGGTATGATGGCATACGTTATGGCCACAAAACAACAGCTTCCATTACTGATCTTAATGAATTTTATAAACTCAACCGCAGCGAAGGTTTTGGTAAAGAAGTGCAGCGAAGGATCATGCTAGGAACTTTTGTATTAAGCGCCGGTTACTACGATGCTTATTTTAGCAAAGCACAACAGGTAAGACGCCTGCTGGTAGATAAAGTGAATGACATTTTTAAAAATTACGATGCCATCATTTTACCTACCTCTCCTACAACTGCATTTAAGATAGGTGAAAAAACGGATGACCCGATAGCCATGTACCTGGCAGATATTTATACCGTATTTGCAAACCTGACAGGCTTGCCCGGAATATCGCTCCCATTGTTTAAACACAGCAACGGCCTGCCTTTTGGCCTGCAGGTGATGACTGATAAATTAACTGAAGTAACTTTGCTGCACCTATCATCTGTGTTCATGCAGCAATACAAAACGGCATAGCATCATACTAAAATGAAACATTTTTTGTTTACATACTTTTCTATCCTTTTGTTGGCTGCAAATGCTTCGGGCAATAATTATACTGCTGATAATTACAAAAAAAATCAACAGTCAATCACTGATACTTTACCCGAAGACATTAAAAAAGAAGATGAGCAAATTGAAGAAGTAATAAAGTCACGGACTGCTCCTAAAAAAGAAAAAATACAATATGTCAGCCAGGTAACCAAGTACGGTTTTAAAAATCTTTTTTCTAATTACAGTTATAATTCATCGCTGCCTTACACAGCCCAGATAAACCCGAATGCTGAAAGCTATATCAGTGATTACATGAAGGGGCATTCAAAATATTTGTTGAAAATGAAAGGCTGGGGCCAGCCCTATTTTAACCTGATAGAAAATGTATTGGTGCAATATGGCCTGCCGAGAGAATTAAAATATATTGCTGTAATTGAATCTAATTTAAACCCGGCAGTTACCAGCAATAAAGGTGCTGGCGGCCCCTGGCAGTTTATGCCTTATACTGCAAGAGAGTATGGACTTTCTGTAAATCCATACCTGGATGAAAGAAGAGACTATTACAAAAGTAGCCATGCTGCTGCAAGGTATTTGCTTACATTATACAAACAACTGCACGACTGGTTATTGGTAATGGCAGCCTACAATGGCGGTCCAGGAAGGGTTTACAGCGCTATGAAAAAAAGTGGCAGCAAAAATTTCTGGGACCTGCAATATTATTTGCCGGAAGAATCGAGGATTTATGTGAAACGATTTATTGCCACACATTATATTATGGAAGGTGGTGGAGGTGTAACTACCAATGGTGGCAGTTTGCCTTACAGCCATACCGGTTTTGGCCCAACAGAAATAAAAAAGCAAACTAATTTAACAGAAACAGAATTAACAGATGTGGAAATGCTGCCGGTATCAGGCAAATTCAATTCATTGGTAATTGCAAAAAACCTTTCGATGGACATTGTGAATTTCAATCACTACAATCCTGACTTTGATGGGGTACTGGTATCCACTGGAAATTACGAACTGAGGTTGCCCCCGGATAAAATGCAACTCTTTGTAGCCAATAAATACAGCATATTAAATGAGTGTGTGCAATTGCTGCTTGGCGGAGCAACGGTGCCGGTAAGCAGGACTACCTATCCTGTAAAATCAAATAAAAAAGCAAAGCATTAGCACTACTTGTAAATCCGCTCATACGCTTCTTTATATTTTTCCATTATCACTTTTCGTTTCAGCTTAAGGGTTGGCGTTAGTTCACCACTTTCAATGGTCCATTCATTTGGCAACAGCTCAAAACGTTTTACCTGCTCCACATGATTGAAGAATTTATTGAAGCTGTCGATCAGTTCTTTGTACAGGTTCAGCACTTCAGGATTGTTTACTGCATCTTCGTTGGTTACAAAAGGAATATTTTTTTGACGCATCCATTCTTTCAGGTTGGGCATACTGGGTACAATTAATGCCCCCACAAATTTTTGCTCTGCCCCCACAATCATCATCTGTTCTACAAATGGCGACTCTTTCATTTTATTTTCAATCGGCTGCGGTGCTACATATTTACCTCCGCTTGTTTTAAACAATTCCTTTTTCCGGTCGGTTATTTTTAAAAATTTATCATCTTCAAACACACCGATATCGCCGGTATGCAGCCATCCGTCAATGATTGTTTCTGCGGTAAGTTCCGGCCGCTTGTAGTAGCCCATCATTACGCTGGGGCCCTTCACACATATTTCTCCATCTGCTTCCAGCTTCACTTCCTGTCCATCTATTACCGGGCCAACGGTACCGAATTTTGTACCGCCATCATATTTACAATTCACACTGATCACCGGGCTGTTTTCTGTTGGCCCATATCCTTCATAAATAGGAATTTTTGCAGCAGAAAAAATCCGTATCAGCCTTACCTGGCAGGCAGCACCGCCAGTAATGATAAACTCTACATTATTACCCAACCCTTCACGCCATTTACTAAATACTAATTTATTGGCAATAGCCAGTTGCATATTGTACCAGATGCCTTTACTTTTTTGAACATCATATTCATTGCCCAGCGCTACCGACCAATCAAAAAGTTTACGTTTTACTCCGGTAAGTTCTGTACCCTTTGCCATAATTTTTTCATACACTTTTTCCAGCAACCTGGGTACGGTACAGAATAAATTAGGTTTTACTTCTTTTAAATTTTCACCGATTGTATCTAAACTTTCAGCATAATAAATTGAAATACCACTGTTGATATAGATGTACGAAACCATCCTTTCAAAAATATGATTGAGGGGTAGAAAACTAAGAGACCTGCCAGTTACTTTTTCTTCAAAAGGAAAACTTTTTACAGCGTTGAGTACATTGCTAACTATATTCCGGTGGCTCAGCATTACCCCTTTGGGAAAGCCGGTGGTACCCGATGTATAAATAATGGTGGCACAGTGTTCAGGCAAAATAGTTTCTTTAACTACCGCTAATTTTTTAAAATCATCCGGTGCTGGTTGTCCTAAAATTTGCTTCCAGAATATTGCGCCGGGCAGTTCATCAAAAGCATAAATATTTTCCAGCGTTGGCACCCTGTCTTTTATACTTTGCACTTTTGATAAAATATCATCGCCGCTTATAAAAGCCAATTTGATAGTTGCATCATTGAAAATAAATTCCAGTTCATTTACATTGGTAGTGGGATAGATGGGGCAAAGCAATGCACCAATTTGCTGGCACGCCATATCCAGTATCAGCCACTCAGGCCTGTTTTTACTGATGAGGGCAATCTTATCCTGCTGCTCCACTGTCATATCATTTCCGCCAACACCCAGGCTTAACAAACCTGCACTCAAACGGTCAACAGTTTCCTTTACTTCCTGTGTGCTGATGGGTATCCATTGGCCATTTACTTTTCCGGTAAGCATATCTGCCTTCGGAAATTTATCCAATTGGAACTGGAGAAAATCAAATATTCTTGAAGAGTCGTTCATATTAGCAAGCATTCAAATTGTATGGTAAAGAAATCAGTTGGCAGGGTTGCAGCTTTTCGTATTCTTTCATTTGCATTGATAAAATAAGTAAGCAATAACTAAGATAAATAAAAAAAGCCATCCCCGTTAAAGGAAATGGCCATGTCGATTTTATTTCATTAAAATGTCAGCCGGTTTATTTTCATTTATAATACTGCCCAGTTGGTATTTTAAAAATTCTCCCTCTTTGAAAACGGGTAAGGTCGTTGTATTCTGCAGCATGTAAAGTTGTCCAGTTTTGATATGCCGCTAAATTTTGTACCGATCCAAATATCCATTGATTGTATGCCTCAAACATGCCATCCTGCAGCAATTGCCTTTGCAGTTCAAATAACTTAAAAGGTATTTTAGCTGCATACTCATTATCCCAGTCAAGAATAAAACGGCTCCTTATCATCACAAGTGTTTCTGCATTGATACCATTGGCAGCTACCGTACTTTGTTTGTTCATCGTGGCAATAAAAGCATCCGTAAATTTATTTTTTTCATCTGCCGGAACAGAGAGGGTGGCATCAGCAAATAATTTTTTATAACTGTCTAGTAAAATCGTTTTTATTTCAGGGGTACGGTTACTGAAAGGTTCCATGTTGATAAAAATTTCACCGTACAGTATGCTCCATATTTTATCTGGCGTAAGAAAATAATACTTACTGGCATTGTAATAATTTTTAGAAAATCCTGGATCTACTTCAATTCCTTTTTCCCATTGTTTGATGGCGGTATAATCCTGTTGTGCCCAAAGCAATTCGCCCAGTTCATTGTACATAGCGCCACTCTCCGGAAATTTTTTGATGCCTTTTCTGTATAATTTATCGCACTCTTTTACCTGCTGCAGTTGCTTATAAATATTACCGGCAATCTGGTAACACTGGTCATCAGCATCATCCCTGTCCAATAAAGGTTTAATGATTTCCAGCGCTTTTACATTGTCCTGTTGCATGTAGTAAGAGAGAGAAAGATCTTTAGCAATGTCCAGATTCTTTGGTTCCATTTGTATGGCCCTGTTCAATATCAATATTGCATTGGCATAATCTGACTGCTGCATAAATGACCTGGCAGTTTCCTCAAGATCCTTGGCAGATTGAGAAAAGGTGTTACTGCAAAAAATAAAAACGAAGCTTGCAAAAAGTGAAATGTTTTTTTTCATCGGGGTAAAGATAAAAAAAAGAGATGCTATTAAAACATCTCTTTTGATACAAATAAAAATCATTAACTAAATCTTAGTCATTAATCAAATGTGTCAGCAGCCCGTCTCTCAGCTTCGGTTCAAACCAGGTGCTTTTGGGTGGCATCACATTTCCGCTGTCAGCAATATCAAACAACTGCTGTATGCTTACCGGGTAAAGACTAACAGCAACAGCCATCTCACCGCTGTCCACTCTTTTTTCCAACTCCGCCAGGCCTCTTATTCCTCCTACAAAATCAATCCGCTTGTCGGTACGCTGGTCTTTAATTCCCAACAATGGATCCAAAACATTTTCCTGCAAAATAGTCACATCTAAAATTCCAATCGGGTCTTCAGAATAAGTCCCTTCTTTTGAAACCAATTTATACCATTGATTTTTTATGTACAAACCAAACTCATGCAACTGAGCTGGTGATACTGCTTCAGCTGCTTTTTCGATGGTAAATTTTTCTGATAATTTTTCCAGCATTTCATCCGCACTAAACCCGTTCAGGTCTTTTACCAAACGGTTGTAATCCATTATCCGCAATTGATTGGAAGGAAACAAAGTGGTAAGAAAAATATCAGCCCCTTCAGGAGCTTTTTTACCCAATGCCTTACGCACTTTTGCAGCTGAGGCGGCCCTGTGATGTCCGTCGGCAATGTATGTGGCAGGCACTTTTGTTTGAAACAACTCGGTAATTTTATCACTCACCTTACTGTCGTTGATGATCCAGATAGTGTGCTGTATTTTATCATCAGCCACCAGGTCGTACACCGGGTTTTTATCTTTTTTCCATTTGCTGATTAATACATCAATTTCATCTACATTTTTATACGCCAAAAAAACATTACCAGTTTGTGCACCCGTGGTTTTAATATGATTGATCCTGTCCTGCTCTTTTTCCGGACGGGTAAATTCATGTTTTTTTATCAGGTCATTTTCATAATCATCCACGCTGCTGCCACACACCAAACCAGTTTGGCTTACACCATTCATGATTAACTGGTAGATGTAATAACAAGGCTTGCTTTCTCTGAATAACACATTTCGGCTGATAAATGCATCTAAATTTTCTTTGGCAGTTTCATATACTTTTTTAGAATGAATATCTGTATCCTCCGGCAAATCAATTTCGCTTTTGGTGATGTGCAGAAAACTGTAGGGATTGCCCTGTGCTTCTACTTTTGCCTCTTTACTATTGAGCACATCATAAGGGCGTGATGCCACATTTTTGGCGTGTTGTGCTTCGGGCCTCAGTGCTTTAAAGGGATATATATTGACCATGTATTGTACTTTATGGGGAAGGTAAAATTAGAGTTAAAAAAAATTAAGCCTGCAGTTGTGCAAAACTTTTCATTGCCTGCACCAGTACCTCCAAACTGCTTAATGGCAAAGCATTGTACAGCGATGCCCTAAAGCCGCCAACCAGCCGGTGGCCTTTGATACCAATAATATTTTGCGCTTTTACATAAGCTAAAAAACTTTCTTCAAGGCCAGTATCTTTCATTACAAAACAAACATTCATTTTGCTTCTGTCTCCTTTGGCAACCGTGCCGGTGAATAAAGGATTGCTGTCAATTTCACTGTATAGCAATGCTGCTTTCTCATCATTCAATTTTTCAATTGCTGCCACACCTCCCTGTTCTTTTAACCATCTTAAAGTGAGCATGCAAACATACACAGCAAACACAGGCGGCGTATTCATCATGCTGCCATCTTTTATATGATTACGATAATCCATGATGGTAGGTATAGGGCGTTTTATTTTGCCTAAAATATTTTTATTTACCACCACTAAGTTTACCCCGGCAGGACCCATATTTTTTTGTGCCCCGGCATAAATAAGATCAAATGCATTGAAGTCGATCACCCGGCTAAAAATATCACTGCTCATATCTCCCACCAAAGGAATACTTACTGCAGGAATTTTTTGCCACTGGCTTCCATAAATAGTATTGTTGGTGGTGATGTGGAAATAATTAGCATCGTTGGGTACTGCAAAATCTTTTGGAATAACAGTGTAGTTACTTTCTTTTCCACTGCACACCATCGCTACATTACCAAACAGCTTTGCTTCCTTGATTGCTTTTTGCCCCCACACACCGGTATCGGCATAAGCAGCTGTGTCTTTGGCATCCAGCAGGTTCATTGGTACCTGCATAAATTGTGTGCTGGCACCTCCGTGCAAAAATAATACTTCATGGTTTTCATCCAGCAGCATCAGCTCTTTTACCAATGCCCTTGCCTCATCCATAATTACCTGGAAAGTAGGTGTACGGTGGCCAATCTCTAAAATAGACAACCCTGAATTATTATAGTTAAGCACCGCTTCTGAAGCCTGCTGAAAAACTTGTTTGGGTAAAATAGAAGGGCCTGCGTTGAAATTATGAACCACCTGAACTAAATATTAGGATGAAAAAATGAAGTGCAAAAATAGCTTTTTGAAAATGATTTTGTCCAACTAATTCAGGAACAGGGGGATGGTTAAAACAAAAAAGTCTACGAAAGACAGGTTGAATCTGCACCCTTCGGAGATGATTTTATTTAAAAAACACATTGTGCTGCAACCGTTGCGGCTAACGTTGAGTAACAAAAACGCTTACTGAATCAGGCGAACAATAAAAGGAATACTTATAATTCACTTATTTTTTCCCTAATTGCCGGCATTTTTTTGGCTACCAGGCTGGTAGTAATAAATTGCAAAGCAAAGCCTGTCAATTTTCTAAAAATATTTTTAGAGTTAAATGTAAACAGTTTTCTTGCCAGCAACCCGGCACCTATACCAAGTGAAGTATCAATAGCATTGTGCTGCAATTCTTTGGAACCGGTAATTTCATTGAAAGCATTCTTTATCAAAGCAGAAGGCCTGAGCCCTTCCAGTATCTCCTGCTTTTGCAGTTTTATGCTGGCCATCTGCATTGCCTCCACAGCTTCCAGCTCTTTTATTTTTTCGGTAAGGTCGGCCATGTTGGTAATGTTGTGTTTCACTATTTAATAATTTTATCAATGAACAAATTGCTCACCGGCACCTGTATCCATTTTTCCCGGTTGATAAAAACTAATAACCCAACCAAGGCATAAAACCCTCCTATGATGAAAAAACCATAACTCAGATTGTCTAGTTTACTGCCAATAAGATAGGCAAATCCAAAACTAACGATTGAGAGTGCCACACCACCAAAAACCACCGTCATTATGATGGCCACGAAGGTTGATAATGACGTTGAAATTTTACCTGCTGCCCTTAACTTCAATAATTCGGCTTTCGTTTCCGCTACATCACTTACAGAAGCAACAAGTTTTTCAATCTTATCTATGGTTGAATACATAATATCAGGTTTATGCCCGGTTGGTCATTGTAAAAAAAATTAAAAATTATTTTATGATAAGCTTGCTTTGGCTTCTGCTTTTAAAGCGTTGGCCTTTTCCATTGCTCTATCGCCCAGTGCATCTACCTCATCTTTACCGTTGCTGTAGGCAGTTTTAAGTTTATCAACAAAATCATCAAAAGAAGATTTTAATGAATCAGAAATATCTCCCGCCTTGCCCGTTATTTTTTTCCTGGTGTTAGTACCCTTGTCTGGTGCCAGTAAAATCCCTGCTAATGCACCTACTGCAGCACCTGCTACAAAGCCTAAAACTGTTTTTGTGTTGCTCATAAAAATTTGATTTAAAAATTAAAAGATGATTGTATTGAAACCCTAAGATGCACTCTTCTGAAAAAACAGAGATAACACAAAGAGGATTATAAAAACGAAAAAAAAGATTTTTGCTATGAAGGCTAAACTGCCTGCAATAATAACAAAACCAAATAATGCTGCAACGATTGCTATCACTAAAAATCCTCCTGACCAGCCTAACATAACGGTAGTTTTTTTTGAAAAAAATTGTTTCCAAATAAACAAGAATAAAATATTGTGCCATTCAAAACAATAGCTGTATTGTAACAATGCCGAATGATTATTGGGTATATTTATGTACACACAGGGAAAAACAGTTACCAGTTGTGGCATGTTTTTTATAATTATTATATCCTGTCAATAAAATGCCTTTACTATCATATTTTAAAATGATGATTTAGATGAGAAAAGTTTTTGAAAAAGTAAAACCAGATAAACGCATCATTATTGGCTACAGTGCTTCCCTGTTTTTATTATTAATTACCTACCTGGTAACCCTGGTGGCAAACAATAAATTAAGAAACCGGACAGATATAGTTGACCATACTTATAAAGTGATTTATAACCTAGAGCTGATGCTGTCCACAATAAAAGATGCTGAAACTGGCGCCAGGGGTTATGCACTTACAAGAAATATTAATTTTCTTGACCCCTATATAAACAGCAAAGAAAAAGCTGACTCTCTTCAAAAAAACCTCTTGCTGCTTTCAAAAGATAATCCAGTCCAGCTAAGCAGGCTCACAGAGTTAAAAGTATTGATCGGTGAACGGTTTGATATGCTTAAGGTGGTCATTGAATATTATAGAAATGGGACCAGCGACAGCACTTTTAAAGTGACAGAGGCACTATTAGAATCGAAGAGGGTAATGAATAAAATACGACTGGACGTAGCAATCATGCAAAATGAAGAAAGGCATTTGCTGGCTAAAAGGGACATGGAACTCAAATCAACTTTTGCATCCATCAAAACAATTACCATCAGCTCTTTGCTGCTTACACTGCTGCTGGTTGTAATCGGTTTTGCCACCTACACCAAAGAAAGCAAAGCCCGGCAGAGAGCCATGCAAAACATAAAAGACTACCAGCAGCAATTAAGTAAACGTATAGACGAACTGAACACCGCCAATGCACAGCTGATGCAAATGCGTAGCATGGAAAAATTTGCCGCCACCGGCCGCATAGCCAGGACCATTGCACATGAAGTGAGAAACCCATTAACCAATATAAACCTTGCCACCAGCCAGTTAAAAACAGATATTAGTGTAACTGATGAGAACTTGCTTTACCTCTTTGAGATCATGGAACGCAACAGTAACCGCATTAACAAACTTATTTCGGATCTGCTGCATAGCACAAAATTTTCGGAGTTGAATTTCACCAATGTTTGCATCAACGACCTGCTGGATGAAAGCCTTGCCATGGCCAAAGACAGGATAGAATTGCAGCAAGTAACAATCGAAAAACAATATGATACCAGCTGCCACTTACATGTGGACAAAGAAAAAATAAAAATTGCATTTTTAAACATTATCATCAATGCCATTGAAGCGATGGAACCGGATAAGGGTGTTTTGAAAATCAGCACTAAAGCTGAAGAAGGCTATTGTATAGTAACCATTACTGATAATGGAACTGGCATGGACGAGATGGAAATGAGTAAATTATTTGAACCTTATTTTACCAGTAAACCAAATGGCAATGGGCTGGGGCTGGCCAATACACAAAATATTATTTTTAATCACAAGGGAACCATCCATGTATCAAGCAGCATAGGAAAAGGAACAATATTTAATATTCGGCTTGGTGTAAGCTAAATAATTTATTAAGCAGAAAATATTTTCGTCATTAATTGTGAATGAATGGGGAGCAGTTTTACCAAATTGGGGAAAATTTTCCCTCCAATAAAATTTTATTAAGGAAACAATTGTTTAATTACATTTTTAATTTCAATCGTGGAAAACGGTTTGGCAATAAAAACATCTGCTCCTTCTGATAAAGCTTTTTTTCTGTCTTCGGGTGTATCATGTGCAGTCATCATTACAATTTTTGTTGCTGCATGTTCTTTTTTTATGGAATTGATAGTATCAATTCCAAATCCATCGGGCAGGTGATTATCGAGGAATAGCAGGTTGGGTTCATTTTTTTCTAATGCCGACTTTCCTTCGCTGATAGAGTTAACATACTGCACATTCAAATTATTTTTTTGCAGGATATTAGTCAATAAAAAACAAATGTCAGTTTCATCATCAATAATCAGGGCAGTCAGGGTACCTTTTTTTTCTTGGTCAATGGTCATAAAACTAATTTATCAAATAATCAGCCATTTTTATTAATAGAGAATACTCTCTATAATCACTAATTTGCATAACACTTTTATAAGAAAGGGAATTGGCACTATTTTCTGTTACAAATCAAAGGAAAAAATTAGTTTCTTTCAACTTACTGCACACCGGAATTTTTATATATCACAGCCTAGTAAATGGATAAATAAACAACACATGAAAAGAATACTGATTATAGATGATGATATAGACATGTGCCAGTTGCTGGCAAGGTTCTTACAACGCAAAGGCTTTGAGACTGATATTGCCACTAACGGCAACAAGGGTATTGCTAAATTTAAAGAAGCTCCATTTGACTTGGTTTTATGCGATTTCAGGTTGGGTGATAAAGAAGGAACAGATGTTTTAAAAGAGATCAGGCAAATCAACCATCATGCAGTGGTCATTATTATTACCGGATATTCGGATATTAAAATTGCAGTAGAAGTTATTAAGCAAGGTGCTTTTGATTATATCACCAAGCCGCTAGTGCCCGATGAAGTGCTGAACCTTATCAACAGGGCACTGGATGCAGGTAATGCTGAAAAAAGCAGCTCTGGAACAGCCAGTAAAACAGCCTCGAAAAATGTTAGCGCTGCTGATGATGGCCCCTCACAATTTATGGTGGGCAAGGCTGCTTCTATACTAGAAGTTTATCAGCACATAAAAACAATTGCCCCCACCAATTACAGTGTTATCATCTACGGCGAAAGTGGCACCGGTAAAGAAGTGGTGGCCAAAACAATACATAATCAAAGTGACAGGAAAAACAGGCCATTTGTAGCATTGGATTGCGGTACGCTTTCAAAAGAGCTGGCTGCCAGCGAAATGTTTGGCCATGTAAAAGGATCTTTTACCGGTGCATTGAATGATAAAGAAGGGCTTTTTGAAACCGCCAATGGCGGGACTTTATTTTTGGATGAAGTAGCCAACCTTTCGCTGGATGTGCAGGCTGCTTTGCTAAGAGTGATACAGGAAAGAAAATTTAAACGGGTAGGTGGCAATAAAGAATCTACCGCTGATGTAAGAATTATGGTGGCTTCTAATGAAAATTTAAAAGATGCATATATCGAAGGTAAATTCAGGGAAGATCTCTATCACCGGTTCAATGAATTTTCCATCCACATACCGGCCCTGAGAAACCGGCCTGAAGATATTCCTTTGTTTGCCAAATTTTTCCTGGAACAAACGGCTGAAGAATTAAATAAAAAATTAGATGGTTTTGAGGAGGATGTAATGCAGCTGTTTATGGAATACAACTGGCCCGGCAACCTGAGGGAATTTAGAAATGTGATCCGCAGGGCTGGCCTGCTCACTGCTGCCGGATTGATCAGCAAAAATGTATTGCCCTGGGAAATTGTAAGCGGCCCTGCCACCCCTGCATCCACTGCTGTAAATAATACTGCTTCCATCAATAGTACACAACCTGTAGCAGCCCTCAAAGATGCAGCAGCTTATGCAGAATATGAAGCCATTATGAGTGTTTTAAAACAGGTGAAATTCAATAAAACAAAAGCCGCTGAAATTTTAAAAATTGACCGAAAAACTTTGTACAATAAAATTAGAAATTTTGAAGAAACCAGCGAATAACTGTTTCTGATATTCAGTAAAAAATTATTTTAGCAATCAATTTAAAAGGCCTCTTTAGTGAGGCTTTTTTTCTGCACACCTGTCTCACATATTTCTCAATTTGCGTAATTAAATACCCTTGCAAATTCAGCTAAGTAATTAAAAACTGCTGGCACTAAGATTGCCGCTTTCATTATATGCCATTATAATTATTTAAAAATTACTTCTAAAAAGTTAACAGTTTTCATTGGTTAAAATTATGCTTAAAGGATTACACAAAATGTCGTTTGATCCTTACTGAATTATAAAGAAGTTTTACAGCCACGGAGACTTTTACTGTTTCGGTTTTTTTCATACGCTTCCTAAAAATAAATTTATGCAAGACAGAACAAATCATATGCAGACACTAAGCCAGGTAATGGAAAAACTGCGCCTGAAACGTCACGACACTGAATTTACAATGGAGGGGGAATTTTTCTCCACCGGCAATGGCAATAAGTATAGTTCTGAAGATTTAACAATCATTAAAACCTATCGTTTTGAAGGTGAATCCGATCCTTCCGATTCTTCAATATTGTATGTAATAGAAGCAAAAGATGGCATGATTGGTTATAGCGTTGATGCGTATGGAGTATATACTAACCATGATGCAGCATACGATGATTTTATAAGAAAAATACAGGTGATAGACAGGGATGAGCAATTAATTTTCACCCTGGAATAGGGATATTTTTTAGGATGAAGTTTTCTACAGTTAAAAACAATTATAAATTTAAATGAGCGGAATTAATTGACCCAATTATTTAACATTGAATGGTATACTAATTGCCACCCCTCTACAAACGCCAAACGATATGCAAACCCCAAACACAATTGTTGCAGAAAGATTAAATCACTTAGTTGCGATATTGGATGATTCCAGCGAAGGATACCTCACCGCAGCTGAGTATGCCAGGGATAAAGAACTGGAAAAACTTTTCGAAAAATTATCTTACCAGCGCAACGATTTTCTGATGCAGATAAAAAATATCATTCAGTCAATGGGTGCAGATACTTATTCAAAAGGAGGGTTTTTAAGCCTGCTTCACCGAACTTGGAAGGATATGTATTTTAAATTAAAATCAAGGGACAAGAGTATTGTTAAAACCTGCTGTGTGATTGGTGAAAAATTTACTATCTGTTATTATGAAAGTATTTTAAACGATCCACAAATGCCCGGATTTGTTAAAAAAGTACTCGCCACTCAGTTAAACAATATTTATGAATCGGTTCACCAGTTTCAAACTTTGCAATTGGCAACAATAACTTCAGAAACAAGCCATGAAAAACCTGCAGCAGTTGCTGACAATCCAGAAAAAAAAATCTTATTTCTAATAGCATACCTAAAGCAGGCAGCCAGGGATTTTGACATGATAGCTGATGAAATAAACGATAAAAATCTCCAAACTACTTTTATTACAATTACTGAAGAATACAATCAATTTGCAGAAGAACTCAATTGCCAGGTAAGGCATTATGGCTTTAATATTTCAGGCGACTCAATAAACCTGCTGCCTGATTATTCGATGGATACTTTCGATAATGAAAATACTTTTTCAAAAAAAAATGAGTTGCTCCAGATTTGTGATAAAAGTGAATACCTTTTCTTAAAACTTTACACAGATGCTTTAAAAGAGTTTTTAAGTTTTAAACACTTCTCCGATATTATGGCCTACCAGTATAACAGCATAAAGGCAGGTTTTTTAAAATTGAGGATGCTTCATTCTATCCGCTTTAATCATTAAGCAGGCAGCATTGGGTTTCCATACTTCCATTTGTATGTGCGTATCAGCCACCAGAATTTTATTAAACGACATTTTCCTTTTACTCTTCCTGCCGACCAATCATTTTTCCGCTGCTTTTCCAGGTATCATTTAAGCTGTCAAAATCTTTCAGGTCGGCTTCAGAAAATTTTTGGTTCGCCAAATTTTTTAAATCAGGCTGTCCTGCATTTACCCAGGCAGTGTACCAAAAAGAAGCCACCGACTGGATTGACAAACGCATCCTTCTTTCAATCATCCCGTCTAATTTTTTATTGAAGCTGATGGTAAATGCAGACGAGTACTGGCGAATAACCACGCCATTTCTTGTTTCAAAAGAATATTTCTGATCGCTGGGAAATTGTTTGGTAAGCTCCCTTTCAAAATTAAGTACCGAGTCGGATGCTTTGGCACTTTCCAGTACCCTTTCCCAGGCATATTTTAATGGATCATTGATGTATTGTGCTTTGCCAATAAAAAAATTAAATTCATTTTCTGCCAGTAATTCCGGCACCCGGCTTTCCCAAAAACCATGTATGCCTTTTTGATTGGTATATTGCCCGTTGTGATTGCTGTTGGCATGTAAGGGTACATGTGAGTCGGCAATATAGTGACCCAGCTCGGCACTGGTCTTCATTATTTTGCTAAAATTTTTTTCTTTAAAAGCATTGGTAAGCCTGCCCAGCATGATCTGTATATGCCAGGGCACAATTCCGTAAGCCATCAAAGAATCTTCACCAAACTTTGCCACAGCATCTTTCCATTTACGGGGCAGGTTGGGATAAGGATAAGTGCCGTAATGATCAATATCAATATAATGCCTTGGGCCTTCGTCCTTTACTGCATAGCGCCGCTTATCCGGGTCCACGGCATGCTCTTCTACAAAAGCAATATTGAGTTTATACAATACCATCATTTCTGGCGGCAATAAAAAAACGGAGTAATAATTAATTTTTTTATGGGCAAAAAATCCCCAGCAATAGCAATTAGATACTACCAGGAAACTAACAGCCAACAGCAGCAAACGCTTCATGTAAATAATTTTTTAATAAAGGAAATTAAAACAAATAAATGGCTGTTATCAATTTTTTTTTTGACGCAGCAGGTCATTGCAAAATATTTTTACACTGCGGTATGATCTTCGTCCACAGCTGAAACACCGCCACTCACAGCAAATTTCATGGTTTGTGCAGCACTGATATTGGTAATGGGTTTTACCCGTTGGCGGGGAATAATATACACATTGCCTGCCACTGAATAAGCCATCGGAACGTACACTGCCACATAATCTTTAAACCCAAACTCGTCCATATCTTCATTGGTGATAAAGCCCACCCGCCAAACATTATTGTCGTCAATATTGGCCAGCACATTTTTGGTGAACTTTTTCTTTTCGCCGGCAAAGGCTTCAAAAAAATCTTTGAGGGTGGAGTAGATAAATTTTATCCCGGGAGTTTTGGCCAGCAGCATATCAAATGCCTCCACCACTTTGCCAAAAATAAAAGAGGAAGAAATGTAGCCGATAAATAATACAAAAATAATAACGACTAAAAAACCCAGGCCGGGTATCCTTTTAAGATTGCCATGAGCATCTTCCATTAAAGAAGGAACCATGCTGTGAATAATATTTGGCAAAATACCATCGATAAAATTAAATGCTGCGGTAATGGCCCAAAAAGTAATGGCAATAGGCGCCATCACCAGTATGCCCTGCAAAAAATACTGAAAAAGTTTGCGGTAGTTAAGTGTGCTTTTCATAAAAAAACCATTTTTATTTTTCAAAGGTAATTGATTAGTGAAAGGATGGACAATATGAATAAAATGTTATGAATGGCAGAAAAAAGTGATGGAAACTTTGGTAACGTTAAAAGTTTCCGTAGTTTTGTGCCCGATTATGACAGACATTGATACCGCAGTAAGAATAAAACAAAAAGCGCATGAACTGGTGATGCAGTATGGCATCCGCAGTGTGAGCATGGATGACATTGCCGGAGCATTGGGCATCAGTAAAAAAACCATTTACCAGTATTTTGCCGATAAGGATGAACTGGTGGAAGCAGTCATTAAAGACAGCATTGAAGATAGCCAAAACTGCTGCCTGCATGATAAAGCCATTGCTAAAGACGCAATCCACGAAGTATTTCTTGCAATGGAAATGATGCAGGAAATGTTTGAAGAAATGAATCCCTCCATTATTTACGACATGGAAAAATTTCATCCTAAAGCCTACGCCATTTTTCACCAGCATAAATATAATTTTTTGTACCAGGTGCTAAAAGATAATCTCACCAGGGGGATACAGGAAGAGATTTACAGGTCGGATATTAATATTGAAATATTGATAAAAGCAAGGCTTGAAACAATGATGATGGCATTTAACCAGCAGATTTTTCCTAAAAATAAATTCAGTTTAGTAGAAGTGGAAACCCATCTTACCGAGCATTTTCTTTTTGGACTTGCTTCTTTAAAAGGGCATAAACTTATTTTAAAATACCAACAAGACAGAACAAAAAAGAACAGTAATGACACAAAAAAATAATATCAGACTAATATTTGCAGTAACCATTCTGCTTGTTGCCGACACAGCAACAGCACAAACCAGCAATCAATTTTCATTGCAGCAAACAGTTGATTACGGATTAAAAAATGCCGTGCAGGTAAAGAATGCTTTGCTGGATATTAAAATACAGCAGCAGACAAACCGGGAAATTACTGCAGCAGCATTTCCGCAATTAAACGGCAGTATCAACACCACTCATTATTTCAATATTGCTGTGCAGACCTTGCCCAACTTTATTGGTCCGGCCACTTACCAGGTATTGATTGATGAGGCGGTGAAGAATGGAACCGGCAATACAATCACCAGTCAGCCATCAGGAGGTTTTGGAAATATCAATGCCCAGTTTGGTGTGCCATGGACAGCCAGTGCTGGTCTGGATTTGTCGCAGTTATTATTTGACGGACAGGTGTTTGTTGGCCTGCAGGCAAGAAGTGCAGCAATGGATCTGGCAAGAAAAACGGCAGAGGTTACCACAGAACAAATTAAAGCCAACATTGAAAAAATTTATTATCAACTGGTAGTGGGGCAAAAGCAATTGGGAAGCATTGAAGCTAATATTGACCGTTTTAATAAACTGCTGCATGACACAAAAGAAATTTACAAAAATGGGTTTGCAGAAAAACTGGATGTAGATAAAGTATCGGTGCAGCTGAACAACCTGCAAACTGAAAAAGAAAAAATACTCAGTCAATTAACTGCCGGTAATGCAGGATTGAAATATTTGATAAACATGCCGCAAAAAGATACACTGGCATTGACAGATACGCTAAGTGATGATGAATTGAAAGCAAATATTTTAGACGCATCATACAGCTATAACGACCGGAAAGAAATCCAGGCATTGACCACAGCCGGCAAATTGAGCGGCTATAATGTAAAACGTTATCAACTGAGCAGGATACCTACTATCGCAGCATTTGCATCTTATTCAAAAAATGCACAACGGAATAAATTTGATTTTTTTAATAAAGGAGACTGGTTTACCACATCCTTGATTGGGTTAAAAATTTCTGTTCCCATATTTGATGGCTTTGCAAGAAGGGCAAAGATTGAAAATGCAAAGTTGTCACTGGAAAAAACAAATAACAGTTTACAGCAGTCAAAAGAATTGATGGATTATGAAGTATCTGTGGCCAAAACAAAAATGAAAACAGCCATACTTACTGTTGACAATCAAAAACAAAATATACAATTGGCAGAACTGGTATATACCAATACCAAGAAAAAATATGAACAGGGCCTTGGCAGCAACCAGGAAATATATACAGCACAAACAGAACTGAAAGTAGCACAGAACAATTACTACAGTGCTTTATACGATGCCATCACAGCAAAAATTGATTACCTGAAAGCTACGGGTAAACTATAATTAAAACCAGGCGAAACAATAATAATGAGTAAACTATTTAACAATACAATCATGAGACAATATTTAGCAACAGGCTTAGCAGCAATAATACTTTTATCTGCCTGCGGCAGCAGTAAAAAAGATAACAATGCCGCTTTGAATGATAAAAAAGTGGAGCTTGAAAAACAAAAAGCAGAGAAGGATAAAGTAGACAGTAAGATTTCCAAACTGGAAGCAGAGATAACCAAACTGGATACCAGTGCAGCTGCAGCGCCAAAAACAAAACTGGTAGCCATACAAACTTTAGCTGCAGCAGACTTTGCTCATTACATTGAATTGCAGGGAAGGGTGGATGCTGAAAATGTAAGTTACATCACACCCCGTGGTGGCCCGGGCCAGGTAAAAGCTATTTATGTAAAACAGGGGCAACTGGTAAGGAAGGGACAGCTGTTATTAAAACTGGATGATGCCATCATTCAGCAAAATGTAATCGCTGCAAAGCAGGGATTGGAAACGATTAAAACACAACTGGGCTATGCAAAAAATATTTACCAGCGCCAGAAAAATTTATGGGACCAGGGCATTGGTACCGAAGTACAACTGATCACTGCAAAAAACAATGTGGCTACTTTGGAAAACCAATTAGAAGCCAGTAAAGAAAATGTAAAATCGGTACAGGAGCAATCAAAAACAGCCCTGGTGTACAGTGATGTAAATGGCATAGCAGATATCGTTACGGCAAAACTTGGGGAAATTTTTGGTTCTGCAGGTAGTGGCGTTATTAAAATAGTTAACAACAGTGTACTAAAAGTTACCAGCAATATTCCGGAAAATTATTTGGGTACAGTGGGCAAAGGAAGTGCTGTAATTGTACAGATGCCCGATGTAAATAAAACATTTAACACCACGGTAAGTTTTGTTGGGGCATCTATTGACGTTATCAACAGGGGTTTTGTGGTGGAAGCAAAACTGCCCAGCGACCCGGCTTTAAAACCAAACCAGATAGCCTTGGTAAAAATAAAAGATTATGCTGCATCCAGTGCAATCACTATTCCATTGAATACTTTGCAGAATGATGAAAAAGGGAAATTTGTGATGGTGGCCAGCACAGAAAATGGCAAACTGATTGCCCGTAAAAAATCTATAAATATTGGTTTGTTAAGCGGTGATATACTGGAAGTAAAAACCGGATTAAAAACAGGCGATGTGTTGATTACAGAGGGCTTTGCAAGTTTGTACGAAGGGCAGTTATTGATAACAAAATAAGCCCTATGCCCTAAAGGGGGATAAGGCAGGTGCATAAAGCATTAAAGAGTTTTTACCAAATTTGGAAGGCAGCATCAAAATAAAAACAGTACAAAAATATATTTCCGATTCCTGCCTGCAGGTAAAGGAATAACAACAAACAAACTCCTCATTACCTCCGCTGCCCAGCGGGGATGGGGGCAACTAATTGTATGAGCGCATTAGAAAACATAAAAGAAAAATTTAAGGAGTTTAAACCAACTTCCTGGAGTATCAGCAACAAAACATCTATTTATCTGGTGATGCTTTTTGTGTCACTGGCAGGTATCTATCAGTTTGTAACGCTGCCCAAAGAGCAGTTCCCGGATATTGTGATACCTACCATTTATGTACAAACGATTTATGTAGGTAATTCTCCTAAAGATGTGGAGAACCTTGTTACCAGGCCGATTGAAAAACAAATCAAAGGCATTACCGGTGCCAAGATAAAAAAATTCACCAGCACCTCTCAGCAGGATTACTCTGCCATCATGGTAGAATTTGATACCAAGGTAAAAACAGAAATAGCGCTGCAAAAAGTAAAAGACGCCATTGACAAAGCCAAGCAGGATTTGCCAACGGACCTTACACAGGATCCTACGGCACTGGAAGTAAACCTGAGCGATCAGCCAATCATGTATGTAAACCTGAGTGGTGATTATGATATGGTGAGGCTGAAAAAATTTGCAGATGATTTGAAAGATAAACTGGAAGACCTGCCACAGATAAACCGCATTGATATTGTGGGTGCGCCGGAAAGAGAGTTCCAGATAAATGTAGATAATTACCGGATGCAAACTTCCGGGGTAACCTTTGACGATATTGCCAATGCAGTACAGCGTGAAAACATGGATATCTCCGGAGGCCTGCTGGACGTGGGTTCTATGAAACGCAACCTGCAGTTAAAAGGACAATTTAAAACGGCGTATGATATTGAAAAAGTATTGGTACGCAATACCGGCGGGGCTCCCATTTATTTAAGAGACATTGCGGTAATAAAAGATACCACCAAAAATGCAGAGAGCTTTGCCCGCCTGGATGGAAAAAATGTGGTTACGCTCAACATCATCAAACGCAGTGGTGAAAACCTGATTGAAACAAGCGAAGGTGTTAAAAAAACAGTAGCGGATGCAAAAGGTGTATTGTATCCTGACAATTTAAAAACCGTGGTTACCGGCGACCAGAGTATTAAAACAAAATCTTCTTTCACCGATCTGGTAAATTCCATCATCATTGGATTTATTTTAGTATTAATTGTTCTGATGTTTTTTATGGGTGTCACCAATGCGTTCTTTGTAGCACTGTCGGTGCCACTGAGTATGTTTGTGGCCTTTGTATTTTTACCCGGTGCCGATCTCATTATTGGAACCCATGTTACCCTCAATTTTATTGTACTGTTTGCATTACTGTTTGGCCTGGGTATTATTGTGGATGATGCCATTGTGGTAATAGAAAATACTCACCGCATATTTGTAAATGGCAAAGGAAAAATCCCTGTTAACATGGCCGCTAAAATGGCAGCCGGCGAAGTGTTTGTACCTGTGTTGGCTGGTACACTTACAACCCTGGCCCCTTTCTTCCCACTATTATTTTGGCCGGGTATTATCGGCCGATTCATGGTGTATTTACCCACCATGCTCATCTTTACATTAGCGGCATCACTTGTTGTTGCGTTTATAATGAACCCTGTTTTTGCGGTTGATTTTATGAACCATCCAGAGACTGAAAACAAAGAACCCAAATCGGCCATCTTTAAAAAATCTATTTTCTGGATAGCCATTGCGGCAGGCATTGTATTGGATATTTTAGGTGCTGCTTTTTTAGGCAATATGCTAATATTTTTTATGGTGCTGGTTTTATTAAACCGGTATTTTATTTCAGATGCCATTCATTATTTTCAAAATCATGCTTTGCCATGGATCATGGGGCATTACGAAAGTTTACTCCGCTGGTCATTAAAAGGATGGAGGCCGGTGCATCTTTTATTGGGTATCATTGCCACTTTATTTATTTCTGTGTTTGTATTTATGGCTGCCATAAAAAGCAACCGGGTGGGTGTGGTATTTTTTCCGCAAGGCGATCCAAACCAGTTGTATGTTTATCTGAAACTGCCTGTGGGTACCAGTGTGGAATACACTGATTCGGTAACACAGTTATTAGAAAAAAGAGTGAATAAAGTATTGGGGATCGATCATGCTGCCCACAAAGAAAACCCGGTGGTGGAAAGCGTTATCAGCAATGTGGCCATTGGCGCAAGCGACCCAACTGCAGGTGACAGAAGCACCCGAAGTGAGTTGGGAAGAGTACAAGTATCTTTTGTTGAATTTGAAAAAAGACATGGTGTGTCCACCCGTCCATACCTTGACCAGGTGAGGGCAGAAATGAAAGGCATACCCGGAGCTGAAATAAGTGTTTCGCAGGAAAGCAGCGGCCCTCCTACCGATCCGCCGATTAATATTGAAATTGCCAGTGAAGATTTTGATGGCCTGGTAAAAACTGCAGTGAACCTTAAAAATTATTTAGACTCGATACAGGTACCCGGTGTGGAAGAATTAAAAATGGATGTTGATCTCAACAATCCTGAAATTACTTTAACGGTAGATCGGGAACGTGCCTTAATACAAGGCGTATCTTCTGCACAGATTGGCCAGGTAATCCGTACCGGTTTGTTTGGAAGAGAAATATCTAAAATTAAAGAAGGAAAAGACGAATATAAAATCCAGCTACGCAATAATGAAATGCAAAGAAAAGATCTCAGCAACCTGCTGAACATGAGGGTAAGCTTTCGTGACATGGCTGTTGGCGGTGCAGTAAAAAATATCCCCATCAGTGCATTGGTGAAGATAGAACCCTCCAGTACTTTTGGCAGTGTAAAACGTAAAAATCAAAAACGTTTGATTACGCTTCGTTCCAATGTATTAACCACTAAAGGTTTTAATGCCACTGCCGTAAACCAGGTAATTGCCAAGCACATTGATGCCTTTACAAAAAGATCAGACGGCGTTACAATCAAACAAACAGGCGAAGGAGAACAACAGGCAGAAACAGGCGCCTTCCTTCTCTCTGCACTGGTCATTGCTTTGATGGTAATTTTATTTGTGCTGGTAATACAGTTTAACAGTGTGAGCAAGCCTGTCATCATCCTTACAGAAATTATTTTTAGTGTGATTGGGGTACTGCTTGGCTTTAGTATCACAGGTATGGAAGTATCTGTTTTAATGACCGGGCTGGGAATTGTGGGGCTTGCAGGAATTGTGGTAAAAAATGGTATTCTTGTGATTGAATTTGCGGATGAATTAAGAAGCCGTGGCATGAAGACAAAGGAAGCAATCATAGAAGCTGGTAAAACAAGAATCATCCCGGTATTGCTTACCGCTTTGGCGGCGATCCTGGCTTTCATCCCCATTGCCGTTGGTTTCAATATTAATTTTGTTACCTTATTTTCCGAACTCAATCCACATATTTTCTTTGGTGGAGATAACGTAGCTTTTTGGAAACCACTGAGCTGGACAATTATTTTTGGTTTGGCATTTGCCTTTTTTATGACACTCATTTTGGTACCGGCCATGTACCTGATTGCAGAAAGATCAAAACGTCCTATGAGGAATATGTTTGGTGGCAAATGGATCAGTTTTATGGGCATACCGCCACTCATCTTTTTGTTTATGCCGCTGATGATTGTAGCTGCTATCCGTCACAATGCAGATGTAAAACGGAGAAGAAGAAAATTAAAAAATGATACCGCAGCAGGCGAAACCTGGTTTGGCAGCTGGCTGTAAAAGTTGAAACTTTATAGGAGAAAAGGGAGCAGGCAGTAAAGCCAGCTCCCTTTTCTATTATCAGGACAATCCATCCCACATAAGGAATTTTTTTGCTCATCCTTGTTTTTTAGAAGATGATTTTCAATGACTTATATCCCGGCACGGTATAAGCTACCTGCTAAAGGAATCAACAGATCAATTAAATAAATTGTAAAAGTTGTAATTAAAATGAGCCGGTATTAAAAAACCAATGCAGGTTTGCAAGCATATTAAATAAATAAACTTCTTGTAATAGTGCCGTATCTGCAATAAATGTTTAATTTTATTGCATCAGCATCAACCACAAGACCTATATTTCCCCTTTCTCCAATCCCCTTTAAAAGCTATTTCTGTAATCTTCCTGTATCCCTGAAAGCCATCAGTATTTAATAATTACTCAGGCATTCACAACCGTACTTATATGAAAACAGGAAACATGAAACAGGCAATCTACATCACGATTTTTTTAGGGCTTACCTTACAAACCACGGCTCAACTTACCGCAGGTATGATTGCCCTGTTTGGTACAAAAAATTTAAGCGCCACAATTGATTTAAAACTACAGGCAGTAATACAAAAAAATACTGGTGAAATAAGCTGGCATCCTTTAAAACAAATTAAAGTGCAACGCTACGAATTGGAAAAAAGTATTGATGGAGAAATATTTAATTATGTAACTGCTTTATCGGGCAAAATAAATTCTCATACTAATTATTCAGTGCAGGACAGGAACCTGATGGAAGCTGTAAATTATTACCGGCTTAAAATTGTGACTGCTGATGGAAATTATTATTACAGCAAAATTGTTTCGCTGGATGCACAAATAAGTTTTATTGAAATAAAAATATTGCCTACACAGCTGGATCACAAACTGTTCATCTGGATGCCCACCAATACCAGCATCAGCAATGCCATCATCAGTGATGCTTCCGGCAGAAATATATTGCAGCACTCTGCAGTTAACAACGCCACCAACCTGGCTGATGTGGAAATAAGCAAATTACCGGCAGGATTGTACAATATTAAATTACTGACCAATAAAGGTGAAACGGTGAAACTGAAATTCAGTAAAGGAAGCTGATAAAATACCGTACATAATAATTTTAAGCCTTGTGACATTAATCACAGGCTTTTTTATTTGTGGTACCTGATAATAATTATTTTTACAAAAAAATTACCATGCTAACTAACCATGAAATTGATTATAAAATTTACGGAGAAGAATTACAATTTGTAGAAATAGAATTGGATCCCAACGAAACCGTTATTGGTGAGCCGGGTGGCTTTATGATGATGGACAATGAAATACAAATGCAAACCCTTTTTGGTGATGGCAGCCAGCAAAGCCAAAGTGGTGGCCTGCTTGGCAAGCTGCTGAATGCCGGCAAGCGATTGCTGGTGGGAGAAAATTTATTTATGACAGCCTTCACCAATATGGGCCAGGGAAAAAACCATGTAAGTTTTGCAGCACCTTATACAGGGAAAATAATAGCCCTCGACCTGTCGCAACACAATGGAAAAATCATTGCACAAAAAGATGCTTTTTTATGTGCTGCCAAAGGAGTGAGTATCGGTATTGAATTTCAAAGAAGACTGGGTACTGGCATTTTTGGCGGTGAAGGTTTTATCATGGAAAAATTAGAAGGCGACGGAATGGCTTTTGTGCATGCCGGTGGTTATGTAATTGAAAAAACATTACAGCCAGGTGAAATTTTAAAAATTGATACGGGCTGTGTGGTGGCTTATACCACTGGTGTTGACTTTGATATTGAATTTATAAAAGGAATCAAAAACTGGATGTTTGGTGGCGAGGGTTTGTTCTTTGCTGTACTCCGTGGCCCCGGAAAAGTATGGATACAATCTTTGCCTATCAGCAGGCTGGCAGGCAGGTTGCAGCAATATGCCTCTGTTGGTGGACGAAAAGAGGAAGGAGGTATTTTGGGCGGGTTGGGTAATTTGCTGGATGGGAGGGAGTAATTGATACCAAGGAAAATTAGAGTGATAATTATTCAATACAACTAAAGTTATTTTTGAGATACAAATAATCAAACAGCTTTTTGCAGTTATAATTTTAGTTTATTGAAGTTGGTAATTTTCTTTTTATTATAAATAATAACCCCCTCAAAATTTGCTTCTGAGGTATCTATCTTTCCTTTTCCTTTCATGGTAAATTTAGTAATTCCTTTAAAGCTGGCGGAAGCCCTGAAATTTTCTTTGCTGTTTTGAGAAAAGGAACAATTTAGAAATACTATTTCTTTATGATTGAAAAGCGGCAGCCGTTTATTTGCCGCATTAAATTCACAATGATCAAATACAACATTCTCTCCTTCAAAAAATTCACTGTACTCTCCAAAAACTTTCCCACTGGGTGATTTTGTTTTATCCATGGCAAAAAGGCAGTTTTTAAAAGAGATGGCTTTGCTTTTATCAGCAGCGCCAAATATCCTTTCAACTTTTCCTATAAAGCTGCAACTGTCAAAACTAAAGCACTGGCGCTTAGGATAAGCAGCACTATTGGTAGTACCGATAAAAGTGACCTTCTTAAAATTAATGTTCTCTGTATCATAGCCAATAGAAAGTAGGCCGGGGCCGGCATTATCATTAACGAGGCAATTAATAAAGTTCCCGTTTTTTATGATGGATTCCTCTATCTCTATATCAATACCGGCAGATGGCTTGCTTACTACCGGTTTACCATTATTAAGTGCTTTGCCGGTAGAAGAAAATTCAGAATTTATTACAGTAAGGTTGTTGCCACCTACCCACGATAAACCCTGCCTGCCGTTGTATTTTACTTTTACATTTTTTATGCTGTGAGGATAAATGGGATCTGTATCTTTTAACCCTGTCCAGCCAATTAATATGGCATCCAAAGCACAATGATGAATATAGCAATCCTCAATACTAACATATTGATTATTGTAAGTGCTGATGCCTGTTGCAGCTAACTGTATTCCCTCTGGACCGGAAGGAGGGCCGATATTTAATTTTCCTGAATTACCATCCAGCGTGAGCCCTTTTATAGTAACCGACAAACACCGTACAGCATTGATCAATGTAAAAGCTGATGAATAATATGAACTCCTTGTACCCTCTTTCCTTATACTGTCCTTTTCTCCGGTAATAGGATTAAAGGAACCATACTTTAACCCATCTGCACCTTTTAGGGTAGCTCCATAGCCAGAAATTACGATTGGGAAAGCTGCATCTATAAAAGAGAGCACTGGTTCAGCAAAATATGCACTGCCCGATGTAAAACTTTTGGAAAGCCATTGCTTGCCTACAATATAAACACCCGGGTCAATAATAAGTGTTCCCCCATTTGCTTTGAGGTAAGCAGCTGCCTTCTGAAAAGCTTCAGTACAATTTTGTTTACTATTTGCCCTGGCGCCAAAATCCTTTATATGCACTATATTAGCAGCTTTGACTTGTGCATAAGAGCAACCGGGTGCTAAAAATAAAAACCAGGTAATGGTATGATGCAGCAGAAGGAATTTTGTAACCATAACAAATTATTAAAAATACAAGCACCTGTGAAAAATATAATACACTAAAATTATCCAGTTGGTTTAGCTGTTATTTTACAGAGAGGTAACTATCTACCACTTCAATTAGTGTTTCACTATATTTTTTATAATTGATAAATGTCCCTGCTGCAGAAGATGACAATTCATAATAAACAGCCGGGCAGTTAACTACTTTCTTTACTTTATCAACCAATACAAGCAGGTTATCATCAAATTCAGGATCCAGCCATACTGCATTAACGCCATCCTTGGAGTATCTTTTTATTTCTCCCACAGGGGTAACTATTGGTACTAATCCACAGTTCATTGCTTCTACAACTGCAAGTGCCATTCCTTCATAATTGCTTAGCTGAAGCAAAAAATCGTAGCGCTGCATATTCTCCATCACAAGGTTGAGCGGCAGCATTTTTTTTATGCTTACTTCGCTATGCAAACCTAAATTTTTTATTTTTTCTGTATAACTTTCAACAGCCCCATCTCCATAAATATCAAAAACAAACTTTACACCTGCTGACTTTAGCAAACCGCAAAATGCGATTGACCTGTCTACCCCTTTGGCTTCAGATATCCTTCCAAAATAAGCAATCCGGATACACTCGGGATCAAAGTTTTTATGTCCTGCCTTCCGGGTGAATGTGAAAAAGTAAGGTACTATATGGTTGTTTTTTATTTTGTAAACCTTTTCTAAAAACTGCTTTGTTACATAAGAATCGGAAAAAGAAGTATCCTGTACAAAGGACATTATTTTCATAAAAAAAAACGAAGCAAAATGAGGAGAATAGGCAGAATGAAAAAAACCTCCCAGCCAAACTTTTCGGTTTAGCAGTTTATAAGTAGCAGAAAGGCCAACCGACTTCCACAAAGATGAAATAATAAAATCAGGCTTGAGTTGTTTTAATAATTTATAGCCTTTTCTCCATCCCGCTATCAAACTGGAAGCACCGGTGCTGATGATATAACTTTGAAGAGTAGGGGATAAATTTTTTAACCAGTCGGTATCTATTTTTCCAATTACCAGTATTTTATAATCATATACTATATTCAGGTCTTCCAGCGAATAAAGTATACCAGTCTGAACTCCGCCGAGTTCAAAAGTTGGGATGATATGCACAATGCGTTTTCTCTCCATTTAAAAAATTTTATCCGAATTCATTGAGGTGCTTATTTTAAGAGCGGGGTATCAAATATTTTCATTAAAGAAATCTATTGGCTTGTCCAATTATTTCCTTTCATTTTTATACGGTTTATAAAGATTCGAAAATAATATAAAAAATCAAGACAATAAGGGGTTCATTGAACTTATTACCCTTGTAATAATAATACAGGAGAAAAGCCTTTGTATGTTACTTTTATGGTTCTATAACCGGATGTAAAAATTCCAAAAGATGCATTTTTATTTGTTTAGCCACTTGGTTATGTCCATAACAGGACCAATGATCGTCATTACTTGTCATAACCCAACTTTTATCTCCATCAGAATTTAATGAGATAGTTTTAAAATGATATTTTTCAGATAATAATATAAATTGCTTTTGAATGCCCGGATGAAAGACAAAAACGATTCTTTCACTATTATAATTTCTCGAACAATATTCAAATAATGAGGTAAAGGTTGAATCATCAAACCCGGCTTTACTTTCGCTGCTGCCTGACACTTCTCCTAAATTTTGCTTACTTACAAAAATGGGAAATCTTAAATATAAATAATATAATAATTTACTGCTATATAAGAGTTTTTTTATTTTGGATAAACCCAGATCTGTTTTTAGAATTCGCTTGTTAGGCAAATCAATTTGTACTACATTTTCGTACCGTGCTATAGTTGAAATACTTTCATAAAAATCTTTATTGCTAAGATATAAAAGATGAATACGTGGGCTTATTTCTGAATCCAGTATTTTAGAAATCTCCATAGCCTCTATAAATGAAACCCCTGACCTACCTGCTTCAAAAAAGCTAACATTAGGAAAGTAAGATTTAAGGATGCTGCCTTGGTTACATGAAATTGGATTCATAATATTTTCAATGTAGGAATCTCCGATGATTGAAACCCTGATATCCTTTGTAGTGTCAGAAACACCTAACCAGCCAAAATCATTTACAACCCACTTAGATCTTGCTTTTGTATAGTAGCCAGATTGATTATGCTTGTATCGTTGAATGCCTGATTTATCTGTATACCTTTCTGGTATTTCCGGTGTCAACTTAAATGCCCGAATAATAATTTCTCCGGCAAAAGCTGCAGTTAGAGTAAAAAAAAATAACCTGACTATGAATTTGTTCATGATGCCATAATTATTAAAATTGGAAATAAATAAATGCCTGTTCTTTTCCCTGAAAAATAAATAACAGCAGAATTATCCCAAAGTAAAAAAACCATCTTACTGCCCTGGGCATGATTATTTCTACTTTTTCAATTGCGTACTGTTGTTGTCTGCCAAACCATTCTATACTTAAAAATAAAACAATCAATAAGAGTAGCATTTTAGGAGCTACAGCAGGTAGTGTAAAAAAAGAATTTGTAAATATTTTTGATATATATATTAACGCATGATCTAAATTTTGTGCTCTGAAAAATATCCACGTAAATACTGTTAACCCAAAAGTTAATAGTATAGAGAAAAACTCTTTTACAGTGGGTAGGTATTTATCTTTTGCAACGATGTCGATATTGTTTCTATTGGTGTTTAAGATAATTGAAGGCATTATGTATAATGCGTTTAGTAATCCCCAAATAATAAAAGTCCAATTAGCTCCGTGCCAAAAACCACTAACTAAAAAGATAATCAGTGTATTTCTAACTTTCATCCATGTACCTCCTTTGCTTCCTCCCAATGGGATATACAGATAATCTCTAAACCATGAGGAAAGTGAAATATGCCATCGTCTCCAAAACTCAGCAATATCTCTTGAAAAATAAGGGAAAGCAAAATTCCTTAACAGGTCAATTCCAAAAAGTCTTGCTGTCCCGATTGCAATATCTGAATATCCAGAAAAGTCTCCATAAATTTGAAAAGTAAATAATAGTGCGCCTACAACAAGGGTACTTCCGGAATAAGCACCTGAGTTATTAAATATCAGGTTAGCATATTCTGCACATTGATCTGCAATAACTATTTTTTTAAACAGACCCCATAATATTTGCCTTAACCCATCTACCGCCTTGACATAATCAAAATAACGCTTCGTCTTAATTTGTGGCAAAAGATGAGTAGCCCTTTCAATTGGTCCTGCTACTAAAAGAGGAAAAAAACTTACGAAGACAGAATAATCGATAAAATTCTTTTCAGCTTTTATTCTGTTATTGTAGATATCTATTACATAGGATAACCCATGGAATGTATAAAATGAAATCCCTACAGGTAAAATTACTTTTAATGTCCAAGGATCAACATGTAGTCCAAAGGATGAGAATGCTTCTGCAAATGATAAAGCAAAAAAATTATAATATTTAAAAATACCTAAAAATCCAAGATTAATTGAAATACTAATCCAAAACCAGAAACGCTTTATACCTTGGTTTTGAGCTTCCGACATTTTTATTCCAGTACAAAAATCGAGCAATGTTGAAAAAATAAGTAAAAACAAAAACCGCCAATCCCAACATGCATAAAAAAAATAACTGGCAGCAAGCAATAAAATGTTTTGAAACTTAAGATTTTTGTTAGCAACAAACCAATAAAGTGCAAATACGATGGGTAAGAATATTGCAAAGTTGATTGAGTTAAAAAGCATTCTGTATTTCTATATTTTTTTATTGGAGCGGTTCATTATAAAAATTAGTAAAAGAAGCATTGTTAGGATTTGTGTCCATTAAATTATGGCTACGGCAATAAATAGCAATAGCTCCTATAAACCAAAACCAAGGCACCCAATAATTATTCATCACATAGTAATGCATAGTTCCGGACAAAAAGGCAATAAGAAGAAAAAAACCAAGTTTTGAGTTTAAAGAAAAAACAGAAAAGAAAAAATAGAGAAGAAATAACAATAAAAGAAAAAATCCTATTAACCCCAGCTCAAAAGTAATATTGTAATATAATGAAATAATGCTTTTGCCATTGTCGAAGCCTAGTACATCAAAACCTGCCGGGCCTGTTCCAATTAGTTTGTTTACTATATTAACATTTGAAAATTTATAATAAAAAAAATCAATTCTTTCCTTTCTGTCGTCGAATGAAGAAGAATCTGCTTTATCAGTAAGGCTTAATATAATATTAGCGTATATAGAGAAATAATTACTGATTAGTATAATGAAACTTAGTACGATTGCAGTTTTTAAAAAAAAGATTATACTTTTTTTTCTAAGGTAAATGACTATTTTTTTTATATATACCAGCACTGAGATTAAAACAGCGATAGGCACAATTATGAAAGTTGCACTACTTGCCGCAAAAATTATACTTATTACAATTAAAATGACGGTTGTAATTTTAAACCATACCGACCATTTACAATAGCTGGAGAAAAACATATAGTAAACAGTTAAGGGGGCAAATAATTCGACCATCTGTGTATAGGCTCCTGATTCTGAGGCAAACCCACGAGCCCTGAAAAAAAGACCTATCACATAAGGCTTGTAAAACATTTGTTCTTCGCTTGGACGGGGAATATAATCATTGAGATCTAATTCGAAAAAATTTGCCAGGATGAATTCTGCATTGACATAAAATGCACTGACTATTGTTGCATAACTAATAACCTGCAATACCTTTAGTAATAATTCATTTTTATCTGATAGTTGAAACAGGGTAAATTTTATAGCAATATAAAAAAGGCTTATAGAACTTATATAAGCAATTGTATGATTGAGTGACTTTGAGTTACCCCATCCATTTATGCAATAAGAAGAAAGAACAAGAAAAAATAATAGAAAAAATATTAAAATATCTAATCCCAAAAATCCAACAGGCAACTTACCTGTCTTTATTATTTGCAGTCCCATTAAGATAGATATAACAGCAGCAAAAATTAAGGGTAAGGATATAATATCAGAAAAAGAAAAGGCCGAAACAAAGGGCATTGTAAATATATATAGCAATAAAAAAAACTTACTGCAATACTCAACCCCAGCCTTTGCCCATGTCATTACAGTGTGTTTATCATTTTGTAATAAATCCATAGCATATAATAATAAAAAGAACGTTTAAAGTACGGCTTTTTATAATACCCATGCTTATCTAAAATCTTTTTTCTTTCTTCATCAATTTTCCCACTTGCAGTAATACTATTATCATGTATCCTAAACTTTGTTATATAAATATCCAGATATTTCCCCCTTACTTTAGTTGTCTTAAGCGCCCTTAATATATAATCATAATCAGAAGCATATTTATAAGCCAGGTTATAGCCTCCCAAATTTGCATTGAGTTTTTTAGAAATAAAAAAACATGGGTGCGGTGCAAAAGTACCATGTGTTGAAAGCAACAACTGGCTGTAGGTAACATTAAACAGCTTTACATTTTTACTTCTTCCATCTTTTACCTTTACAATATTTCCATAATAATAATCAAGCCTTTCTTTGGTCATTTCAGTTACAGCATCTTCAATAACATTTTCATGTGTCAAAACATCATCTGAATTAAGTACTAAGATATAATCGCCGGTTGCCTTTTTCAGTCCTTTATTAATAGCATCGTACATCCCTTTGTCTTCCTCACTTATCCAAAAGCTAATGTGCTGGGTATTTTGTTTTATAATATCTACAGTTGAATCGGATGATTTTGCATCAATTATTATGTACTCAATATTTTTGTAACCCTGGCTGATTACGCTGTTGATGGTTTCACTTATATATTTTTCACTGTTTCGGCAAACGGTAATGATACTTATTTTAGGGCTGCTGCTGGTGCTTAATGTAATTATCTCCTTATTAAAATTATCATTCGCTATATTTTCTTTTACTTCCATACTGGTATCAAAAATATTTTTGTATTGAAATTACAATTTAGGTTTAGCAATCCACTGTTCCAAATCATATTCTTCCATTTCGTAGCCTAAATCATTTAACAGCAAAATTACCTGATAAGGTTTGTAATTAAAGCGCTTTGCCCAATTACCAGACAATTCAAATATTATGACAGGCTTATATTTTAAGATTGTTTGCACAGCACCTTCCAAAACCAATAATTCGGCACCCTCCACATCAATTTTGATGAAATCAATTTTGGCTAAAGTATTTAATTCTTTTGTATCATCAAGCTTATAGGCATTTACAAAGCCTGGCTTAACATCAGCATGTACATCCGCCACATCCTGCATATATTTAAAAGCATCCCCATCTTTAATTTTTAAAGAGTCGGGATTGTAAGCTACCATTTCTACAAAACCTTCTTTGTTTGATAAGGCTGCATTAAAAGTTGTTACATTGGTACAGTTGTTTAGCTGCAGGTTTTCTTTTAATAAAGAATATGTTTTCAAGTCTGGTTCAAATGCGTAAATCCTACCTTCCTTACCAACCAGTTTGGAATAAAAAATAGAATATAAACCTGCATTTGCACCGGCATCAATAATGATATCCCCTTGTTTAACAATTTGCGAAAACAGCTTTAGTGTAGAATACTCAAATGATTTTTCGTATTTAACCAACACTTCATTTTTATAAACAATTTGGGCTATATCACCTTTTCTTGCCAGTTTAATTGTATGCGCCGGTAAAATTTTTATAGAAAAAATTTTATTCTTGTTAAATGAAAGCTGCCAATATAGCCCCCTTAGTTCCATTAAATAAACAAGCACCAATTTCCCTGTTTGTTCAAATAATAATTTAAAATTCACAGCCATATTTTTTAAACACTTCTTTAAAATTTATTTTAAACTTCCCGGAGAAAAGTTACGTCTGCCTGCAATAACCGGCCACTGTCAGCATCGGAAAAACTGCTTTCAATATTTGATACATAGAAACCCCTGCCTTCAATAAATTGCTTCATTTCATCAAAAAGTTTTTCTTCTTTATATAATGTAATACAAGCCAGCTCAAGCTGCAGCGCATGAACCTGGCTAAAACAATTGCCTGCCCCTTCTATTATTTTTGATTCGAAACCCTGTGCATCAATTTTTAAAAAAAAATTATCCTTCAGTTTATTGTTGCCAATAAAAGTATCCAGCCTGTTAACTGCAATCTCTTCTGTAGAGATGTATTTTGTTTCAGCTACCGCTTTCACAAGTGTTTCACTAATATCAAGTATCGAACTGCTGACAGAATTTTCTGAAATATTAATTACTGCATTGCCATCATAGTCGCCTAACCCAATGTTGTGTGCTTCCCAATTTGTATCCTTATCAGCATTTCTTTTAAGTTTTTCAAAGGGCTTCTTTTGAGGCTCAAATGATACAATTTTACCTTTGTAACCATTCGACCTCATAAAAAGGCCATACTGCCCGGTATTGGCACCCACATCTAAACAAGTATTAATGCTGTTATCTTTTAAATACTTAAGTAAACCCCGCTGGTCACGAGCAGGGAACCGCCTGATATCAAAACCGAATTTATTTACAACCTTATTTAAGTATTGATACAGGACTGTATTATTCATTAGCATTTAATTTTTTTAAATAATCCCCTGGCTTATACTTTCTCCATGTTAAAAAAAAATATCCGATTAGTAAAAAAGAGTACAATATATAAAAGTTTGCAATTGAGGAATAACCAACAATTAGCAAAGTGGATGTTGCAAATATAAAATATAAAAAGTTACCGGAGGAAAGCCAGGTAAATGACGTAGTTACAATCTTAGATAATGCAAATGAATTATAAAGACTGCCAAGGAACAATGCAACAGCTGGAACAATAAAATATAAAAATTTCCAGTGAAAAAAGGTTGTTATTGTAATATAAAGCAATGCAACAGTTAGCGCCAGAATAAGGTGATAAATAACCAAACTGTTAAGTTTATCGAGCCCAATACAGGAATAATAATGAACTGAGGTAATCATATTACACACCCAGCCACAGTTAAGTATTACAATACACGACATGAGGTCACTATCAAAATGTTTGGAAAAAAGTAATATCGCCACGGGGGAACCCAATAAAAGCAACATCCCAACTGCTACTGCAAAAAAAATATTTTTGCGGATAACATTCTTGAAATAAATATTTTCATCACCCAGGGTTTTATGAATCACTATTTTAGGAACAATGACCTGGTTTGAATTAACCAGTAAATTTCTTGCCTGCATCACAATCTTATTAGACAGCTCATAGTTGGCTGTAGCAGACAAGCCCATATTTTTTGTAATAAAAAATTTTACCAATGGATCAAAGAAAATTGTGAGTACACTGATGAATTGTAACTTAACGCCGAAAGCTGAAACCAGCATGAACGACTTTTTATCAAACCCTAATGGAAAACCGATCTTCAGGCTTTTTACTTTTGCAACAACAAAAATTGCAATGGCAAATTGCCAGATACTCTGTATGAAAAATGCAATGGCAACCCCTTTTATACCCAATAGTGGTATCAGTGCAATTGACAATATCAAAAAAAGGAGCCAGCCGGCAATTTGAATCATACACCTTATATAATACTTTTGCATCCCATCGAGTAAAAAAGTATATACAGAAAAAAGGTTGTTGATAAATAACCCAGCCATACACCAAATAATTACTGACCTGAACAGGTGAAACTGATAGTCATTCAATAAATAAGCTGCGTATTTAATGGCAGGAATATATAATAAAAATAAAACCGGGAGTGATAAAAAAAAATTAGAAAAATTTACAGTGGCTACTAATTTTGAAATGCCCTTACTATCATTTTTTTGAATCAGTTCGGGTAAATATCTTACCAGCCCGTTGCTAAATCCAAAACTGCTTATTTGCCCAATAGAAGTGGCTGCAATTACCAAAGACCAAACACCTAATATCTCTTTGCCCAAATTTCTATTGATCAAAGCATACACAATAAATTGGCATATTGCAGTAACTATATTCAGGCTGATGAGCCAAAATACATTTTTGCTTATTTTTGAAAAAAGCCTGTTGATATGGGAATGTAGAGCTGTTGTAATTTTGGCCATATTTGTTTAAGTCCCATTTTCTTCCAATCAGTTACAAAATGTTTATAAAATATCTAACCTGATTTTCTTGAATTTTTTAAAAGATTAAAGAAAAGAAAAATGATGGCAGCTATAAATACAGCAGTAACAGAAAACACAATACCGGTTTTTAGCTTGCCAATTTTGGTTTTTTTCATAGGGTAATCAGCCGGATCAATTATTTGCATTAATGGAATACTTTTTAAATATTGAAACCTGGCCATTTCAAGATTTTTAAACATCTCGGCATAAGCAGTTCCATAAACCTGTGCATTGGCTTGCTCTTTTAAAATAGGTACCTGGGCTTCAGCAAAGACTGGGTTTAAGTTTGCGTCTGCTGCCGCAGCTTTATTACTGATGCTTTCACTTAGTTTATCCTTCATCTTTGGTACCCGCTGTTCCAGTATCTCTAATGTTTCTCTTGCTTTTTTGCTGCTTATTTCTATGTAGAAATTATTTGTTTCAGCGATTAGTTTATCTGTAAATTTCTTTGTAAACTGTTCATCAAAACTGGTGACCGCTACTTCGTAAATATTTAATTTTTTATTGGGTCTCCTGGCAGAGATATATTGTTTTTCAAACTCCAGAACAGTATTATATAATACACTGTCTTTGGCATAAGAAAATTGGTTCTTTAATTCTCCGGGCAAAAAATGAATATTGGCTGCCTTTAATTTGACATTATTCATGCTTAGCTTTTGAAGAAAATATTCTACAAGAGTGTATGGCTTATTATCAAAAGTATCAACTGAAAGCAGTACTCTTTCAATGATACGTCTGCTGAGCATTATTTCCAAAATATTATCTCCAGTAAACACGTCTTTGGCACCACCAATGCTGATGCCGAACTGTGCTGCTAGGCCCATTGCTCCAGACATGCCTCCTTCTGAACCTCCTTCATCCAAAGCAAAAGTGAGGTAACTTTCATAAACCGGTTTTTGCTCACTGGCATACCAAATTCCGCCAATGCCGGCCACTATTCCAATCAGTAAGAACAGCCACCATTTTCTCAGCAACTTATGCAGTAAGTAAATAACCAATTTGCTTTCGGTTTCATTTTCAGGCTTTGCACCTGAAACATCACTGTTATTTTCGAATGTTGAGGCAGTATTCATTAGTAAAAATTCACAGTCAGTTAATATGTTACTTTCTAAGATTAATTATCACATTGGCTATTATTGCAAGTGATGATAATACTACAGACCATTCTCCTATTGTAATTTTCGATTTGTTTTTATCTGATTTTTGAGGCACAAAAATTTCTGAACGGGAAACCACTTCCGGATAGTTTTTAAAGAACAAAAAGTGTTTGGTTTTTTTTGCTTTGCCATCAGGATAAATAACCAATGTTCCATTTCTTCTGGCTACATCGGTGTAGCTGCCAGATTTTTGTATATAGTATTTTAAATTAGCCCCCGGTTTAAAAGGTATTATTGTTGGGAAATATACTTCCCCGCTTACTTTTACCAAGTTGGTATTTTGTTCAATGGTAAGTACATCTCCATCTTCCAGCAACATGTTTTCCGACTCTTTGTTTTCATGTAAAGCCTCGTTCAGGTCTATACTGATTTTATCGTAATCTTTATAGATCTCATTCTTTATCCGGTCGGCTGCATTGATACTGTCTGGGTTAATATTTAATAATTTTGAAAACACTTTTTCCCTATCATCTAAGGACTGGCCTTTTTTGGAGGGGCGCTTTATTACCAAAGCTGTCGTATCTGCATTTGCCCTAAATCCTCCGGCTCTTTTTAATACATCACTAATCCTGTCGCCGCTCATTTTTAATGTGTATCTCCCCGGGTTGATAACCATACCTTCAATATAAACAGTACGCTGATTGGTATACCCTGATTGTTGCCGGATGTTGATTACATCAAAAGGCTGGAGGATTACATCTTTTGAATTGGAACTGTCAGATAAATCAACATTAATAATTTCTGATTGAATATGATTGAGCTGCGTAAGACTAACGTTATTTATGCGGCGGGCAATTTCAATATTAGCGATATCACCAGACTCAGTGAGGCCGCCAGACATTAGCAATACATCCTTTAGTGTTATATTTTCTACCCATTTATATTTACCCGGCCGTTTCACCTTTCCATCAATATTGATGGATATATCATTTGTAAGATCAAAGATGGAATAAACCGTAATGCTATCATTTTTTTTAAGATACACTGTTGAAAGGCTATTCATTACAGAATCAATATCAAATGACAGCTGGACAGGAGAGTTATTACTGCTCAACCGCCTGATGCTTCCTCTTTTGCTGTACACATCTTCTTTTATACCGCCGGCCTTATTGATCAAATCCTTTAATGTTAAATTACCTGTTAGCTCATAATCTCCCGGCCTCATTACGGAACCGGTAATGGTAAGTTTGTTTTCATACCGCTCTAACAATTTTCCCACCACTATCGAATCACTGGATTGTGGTTTGTAGCTGGCAAACTGGTTTTTGGATAAGTCGGCAATGCGCCTTTCTTTTTCTGTATACTGATAAACCGTAACAGCTGCCTTATAAGCATCATCAGAAAAACCTCCGCTATACTGAAGCACATGATCGAATGTTTCTCCTTCTATCAATTCGTATTTTCCTTTATGCCTTACATTGCCATTTAAAACCACCCTTGTTTTATAGTAGGGTACCCTTACTACATCTCCTTCCTTCAGCAGTACATTATCTTTTTGGTCACCCTTCACTAAAAAACTATAGAGGTCAATGGTTCTTTTTAATTCATTGCCACGTATCAATTCTATTTTGCGGTAACTGCCCAAATCAGTAGGACCACCGCACAGGTACAACAAATTAAAAACAGTAGTAAGAGAAGATATTGTGTAGGTACCTGGCTTCTTGGATTCTCCAATAACTGTTACCCGGATGCTTCTAATTTTACCCAATGAAATTTGCACCCTCGTTTGTCCGCCCCTGATAGCTTTATAGATGGTAGATGCAAGCTTAGACTTTATTTTGGCACTTGCCTGTTCAATACTTAATCCGTTTACAAAGACGGGCCCCACCTGTGGAATATAAATATTGCCCTCCTCGTTTACTGTAAGATTATATGTTTTTTCACTAAACCCAAATACGCTTACTACTAGCTCGTCATCAGGGCCAAGTATGTAGCCAGATGGGGTAGGTATTCTTAAATTGGGTTCAAAAACAAGACTGTTGGTGGTAAATAATTCAGATCCAAAAACGGAAAGGTCGCTTTGATTTTTTTGTTGTGGAATATCCACTGCATCCTGGTTAGAAAACCTGCTGGCTTTTGTCTTAGATCCGGATGGATCTGGCAAACTTGAATTTCTTCCGGAGCCTGTGGTGGACAAATTTGCAATACGGTTCTTTAATTTATCCAGTTCTTCCTGTGGCAGTCCTTTTTCTGCCAATATCCTATACATATTTTCCTCGGATATTCCATTTTCATTTGCCTTTACGAGGTAAGATTTTATCTCATTATCCGGTATTTCATCAACTTTTACAGATGATAAGTTTTGAACCGCCAATGAGCTTATCTGTGAATGTGCTGCCAATGAAAAAAATAAAACACAAACCGGGATAAGAAAAAAACTGATTTTAAAATTCATACAAAATTGCGATAAGCTTTTTCGGAAGACTCCATTTTTTTGAAAAACAACGTTAAATAGGTATAATTAATGCAATAGCAGAGATTTATTACAAAGAAAAGGAAAAATAATCAAAACTGGCATTAAATGGCAACTGCTATAATGCAGGATAGCGGTATCTGGCAACAGAAAATTAATCCCCAATAAAATACTTTCTTTACTATCTTCATCAATACAATCATGGGCAGGCAATTCAACAGAATAAAAACAAACTTTTATGTTTGCAATAGATACGATTAGCAAAGATGGCTTTGAGATTATTGTACTGAAAGATCTTTCCTGCAATACATCTGTGGAAATCATTCCTGCCTGTGGCGGCATACTGCACTCTTTTAATGTATGGCACAAGGATGCTTTTCTGAATGTGATAGACAATTATGACAGTAAGGAAGACTTTGAAAAAAATGTAACAGCCAAAGGATTTAAGGGCAGCAAACTATCACCCTTTGCCTGCAGGATAAAAAACGGTACCTATAAATTTGGCGACGACACTTATACAATTGAAAAATTTTTCCTGGGAAATAATGCGATACATGGCTTACTGTATGATGCAGCCTTTACGGTAACTTATCAATATGCTGATGAAGAACATGCAGGCATTGCTATTGAATACAAATACCGTGGCACTGACAAAGGCTTTCCTTTCCATTATGATTGTGTTGTAACTTATCACCTGAAAAAAAACAATGAACTGATTGTTTCTACGGATGTATTTAACCGGGATGAAGGCCTGATACCCATGCAGGATGGCTGGCATCCTTACTTTACTTTAGGTGGAAAGATTGATGACCTGCTGCTGGAATTTCAAAGTAAAGAACACCTGGTTTTTGATAAACAACTGATACCAACCGGAAGAATTGTGCGCTATGAAGAATTTGGTTCGCTGAAAAAAATTGGGGATGCTGCTTTTGATGATTGCTTTACGCTAAACTTTGCAGAGTGCCGGCCACTCTGTGTTATAAGAGACCCGGTACAAAAAATACAAATAGAAATCAACCCGGAAAAAAGTTATCCTTACCTGCAGATATACACTCCGCCACACCGCCAGAGTATTGCCATAGAAAATTTAAGCGCCCCGCCAGATGCTTTTAATAACGGCATCAGCTTAACCATTCTGCCACCGCAGGCCAATGCAATTTTTACTACCTCGTTTAAAGTGACTGCTTTGAAATAATTTTCAAAAAAAGTTGCTGATATTTTTGGAGTGAATGTTTGCCATTACACTTTGATATAAATTTTCTTTTTATCCAGCAGCCAGGCAAAAAACCACATCATTGCAATAAAGCAAAATGCATACATCAGGGAGCCAATTCTTGCATCAGAAGGAAAAATAAATTTGCAGGTATGTTCATAAAACCAGCCAAAAGGAGAAAGATATTTTGGCTTGCCGATTTCATCCAGTCCGTTATTTATCCTTACGAGATTCAGCAATCTTGGCAATACACCACTCAATACAAAAATGAATAAAGCATTTTTTCCAAACACATCAAAGAAGCGGCTCCAGACTCCCCGCTGGTTTTTAAATTCAATGCTGTAGATCATCACACTTAAAATAAGCAGTGCCAACCCGGTGGTATAAACGGTGTAACTGCTGGTCCATATTTTTTTATTGATAGGGAAAACCATGTCCCATACAAACCCGGTGAAGATAAGTACACAGGCCGCTACGAATAAGCCGTTGAGCATTTCATGTGTTTTACCTTTTTGCAAAATATAATTGCCGGCTAAGTAGCCAAAGATCACCTGCACAACAGCACCAAAAGTACTCATCAAACCTTCGGGATCAAAGGGAACTCCTTCCCCATGATAAAGGTGATTGTCGCCCAATAGGGCTAAATCTACTTTGCTTCCAAACCAACCAGCCAAACTAAAAGGATCTGCAGGATTAGCCGCAACACACAAGAACCAATAGAACAATAAAATAAAAAAACTGGCTACAAAGGAACCCCTTACTTTAAAAAAATGAACAATGACAGAAGCGAAAAAATAACTCAGTGCTATCCGTTGCAGCACACCAAATAGGCGGAGGTTTTCAAAAGGCTTTGACACCAGATTTCCTGCATCATCGTATTTTATAAAAGGAAACCAGTTGAGCAATAAGCCAATGATAAAAATGAGCAGTGTTCTTTTAATTACTTTTTGCCAGAAGATATTTTTCTCTTCCAGCCTGGGCATCACAAAGGCCAACGCATTGCCAACAGCAAATAAAAAAAAGGGAAACACCAAATCGGTAGGTGTGCAGCCATGCCAGCTGGCATGATCGAGCGGTGCATAAATATGCCCCCAGTTTCCGGGATTGTTTACCAGTATCATCAAAGCTACTGTGGCACCACGAAAAACATCAAGGGAATAAAAGCGTTGGTTCATTTGGCTTTATTAAAAGGATTTTTGGTAGGATTGCGCCGGGTGTCAATCATATTTAATATTTCAATTTTATTCTTTCCAACCCTGTAGTAAATTTTATTCTGCTTAGATATTAAAATAGCTCTCACATTTTTATAGATGGTAACTGCTCCAATTTCAGGATGTGTTTTTATAAGTTCAATTTTCTTTTGCAGTATGTCAATAAAATTTAAACCAACTTTTTGGTTCCATTCTTTTTCAAGATACAGCAACAGCTTATCTAATTTATTCAGGAATCTTTTTTTGTAGATAACAATCTTTGTCTCCATGTTTCTATATGAGCATTAAATTCTTCTTGTGACACGGTATCTTTTTCGGGGTCTTCATTAATTGACTCTTCCAGCTCCGCCCTTTCTTCAGGAGTCAAATCAGACAGGTCATCAATTTCCTCCGAGGATTTTTGATATGCCACCGCATCTTCCTTCATAATATTCAACAATTCTACATCCTCAATATTATCAATGAGCTCATGCAGTTCTTTCTTTAGTTTTTCTTTGCTCATAAAAACTGTTTTCTCAAATTTACAACATCTTTCCTTTATCCTCTTTCACTCAGCTCCAGCCACCGCATTTCTTTTTCATCCAGCAGTTGAATGATGGCACTAATTCTTTCCGCAGCTTTTTGCAGTTCTTCAAAGCCCTGGTTTCCCCCGCCCATTTTTGTTTCCAGTGTTTCTTTTTCTTTTTGCAAAGCAGGCATTTCTTTTTCCAAAGCTTCCAGTTCACTCTTTTCTTTGAACGAAAGCTTTTGACTGTTGGCTGCAGGTTGTGTTTTGATTTGTTTTACTTCGGGCTCTTCAATTTTTTGTATAAACGAACCCGTAAGGGTATTGGCTTTTAGCTGCTCCCGGTATTGGGTGTAGTTGCCGGGAAAATCCCTGATCATTCCATCACCTTCAAATGCAAAGAGATGATCAACCAGGCGGTCCATAAAATAACGGTCGTGACTTACAATTAAAATACAGCCTGGAAAATCAAGTAAAAATTCTTCCAGCGTTCTCAGTGTTTGCAAATCGAGATCGTTGGTAGGTTCATCCAAAATTAAAAAATTAGGATTTACAAACAACACACTCAGCAAATGCAGCCTTCTTTTTTCACCACCACTCAGTTTGCTTAATGGTGTGTATTGCTGCTCTGCATTAAACCCAAATTTTTCCATAAACTGGCTGGCACTTATTTTAGTACCATCTGCCAGCGGAAAAAATTCTGCAAAATCTTTTACATATTCTATCGCCCTTTTGTCTTCTTTATATTTTAAACCTTCCTGATCAAAATTGCCAAACACCACCGTGTCACCATGATTTATTTTGCCGCTGTCGGGTTTTTCCTGCTGTAGGGCAATCTTTAAAAAAGTAGATTTGCCTGCACCATTTTTTCCAACAATACCTATGCGTTCGCCTCTTTTAAAAGTATAATCAAATCCTTTTATCAGCACTTTATCGCCGTAGGCTTTATTTACTTTTATCATCTCCAGCACTTTGCCGCCCAGCCTGGTCATCTTTACCTGCAGGCTTACTTCGGCATCTTCTTTTTTCAGGCTCACCCTTTCTTCCACCACTGCAAAAGCATCCTGCCGTGATTTTGATTTGGTGGTTCTTGCTTTGGGTTGCTTACGCATCCACTCCAGTTCTTTTCTAAAAATATTTTTATCCTTTTGCAACTCACTCGCCTGCACTTCGTGACGCAAACTTTTTTGCTCTAAAAAATAATCATAGTTGCCACGGTATTCAAACACTTTGCCTTCATCTATTTCAATAATTTCATTGCACACCGCATCCAGAAAATAGCGGTCATGCGTTACCAGCAGCAGCGTAATTTTTTGTGCACTTAAAAAATCTTCCAGCCATTCAATCATGCTTACATCCAGGTGGTTGGTTGGTTCATCCAGTATCAGCAGGCATTTGCCTTCATGCAGCTGTGCTTCTATCAATGCCTGTGCAAGCGCCACTCTTTTACGCTGGCCGCCGCTTAAATTTTTTACCGGTTCATTCAAATGATGCAGGTTCAGTTTACCAAGAATCTGCTGCAGGTCGTTTTCAAAATTCCAGGCATTGTATTCATCCAGCTTGCCCATTAATTCTGTAAGCAGATGCACATCATCCGTTTCGGCCTCTAAAAACATTTCATATTCCTTCACCACTTTCACCACCGGGTTATCCAGCCGCAGCACATTGTCCCAGATGCTTTTGTTTTCATCAAAAGGCGTTTCTTGCTGCAGCATGATCACCTTCACATCTTTGTGTGTCCACACCGTGCCGTTGTCCGGCGTATCCAGTCCGGCAATTATTTTCAGCAGGGTCGATTTGCCACTCCCGTTACGGGCCACCAACGCAATCTTATCGCCTTCCTCAATGTAAAAGCTGATGTCTTTAAACAGAATTCTTATCCCAAACGACTTACTGATATTTTCTATTGAACCATAATGCATAGCCGCAAAGGTAACGGGTGAAGCGTTTTTGAAATTGATTGTTTTTAAAAATGACTGCAAAAAGATTTGTACGCCGGCAGCATTGCATTATTCAGCTTTTGCCTGGCTATCCATTCCAAGTACGGCACAAAGCAGTGTAAGCTTAAAGTTCAGAGACCTTTGCTGGGAAAGAATCAGCCGTTTTATAATTTTAAATATAGATTTGAAAAGTAGTAGGAAAGTCAAAGAAATAAGTAGAATACAAAAAGTGCAATAGCGCAGAAGATATGAATAATACTCATTAGCAAGATAGTTGTGAATGCATAACTGAGCTTATTGCTGGAAAACCCTTTTGTAAATAATCTGACAAATGGGTGGTCTGATTCTAGCCACTTATTAATGTCAAGCAATCCCTCAATATATCCAAATATGAAAGTAAGTGATAGAAGTATACCTATTCTTTCCATCGACTTAGAAATGGCAAAAGTTATAAAAATCAATAACCAAACTCTGAATAATGTTCGAATAAAGACTTTGATGAAATCCATCATTGACTGAGAAAAAAGCATACGAATAATTAAGTAAGACAGGATAGTTGAAGAGAATATAATGTGAATTTCTAAAAGAACATCTTTTAAAAAGGGGTTTCGACTAAAAAGCAATGTCCAAATTAATATAGCAGCTAAGTAAACTGTAATTGTTTGAAAAAATAGTTTTCGGCTTATCTTACTAAACATAAATGAATCTTGTATTGTAACATATAAAAGCCTTTAGTTCATTAAGATTATATTTTCAATTTGTGTGAAATAGTGGATATAGCTGCTAACGTTCGAGTATTGCAGCAGTTGGGGAATTGACCAACTGTCTGCCCGAAACTGAAGCTAAATTAATAAACAAAAGCCGAAGTTAACTTACAAAAGCCCAACAGAATTACGTCAGCCGAAACCAAAGCTTGGATATGCACTGCTGATGATTGCTACAACGTCATGCCCCAATAACGCCAAACCCCATGTTAGCGGCAGACTTATTGTCCGAAAGCCTCTTCAAACGTCTTACCTGAATTTATGTCTTTAATTAGGTTGTCTAATTTTTCTTTTGTGTACCAATTTTTAACTTCATGCTTTGCTGTCATAAAATTTAGCATGATTTGTTCATGAGAACCTTCTTCATTAAACTGTCTGCCCGATTTAAGTTTTTTTACGTCAGGTAAGTTTTTGTAGTTGTTTGATTTTAATTTAAAAGTGTCCTCCGAATAGTAATTTCTATTGTCGTTCTGCATAGCCAATCCTTCGTCAAACCACCGTGGGATTTTAAATGACCAATTATAAAATCCTATTCGTTCATAAAATTCTGCATGAGAAATTTCATGAGCTATAATGTCTAAGTCAACACCTTCATTACTGATAACAATGTAAGACCCAAATTTTATGTGTGTCAGTGCTGGAATTTGGTATGGGCATCCATACTTCTTAAAGTCTTCTTCACCTTCACAATAAATAAATTTCGGATTGCATGTTTTTTGTCCCCAAAATTCAGCAACTCGATTTGATGCAAGCCCCATGAGAAGTTTTACTGTGTCAACCTTATTTTGGGGAGTATTATTGTTGAAATATAATCTGCCGTCATTTTTAAAGTCGGAGTAGTCAATTAAAATACATCGGGTCTGCTGTGGAAAAAAAATGAAATGAGCAAATGCAGAAAATGGAATAACAATAAGAAAAATCAAAACAGTCCTTCTGATTATTTTTTTAAACTTTGTCATACTGTGAGGTTTTTAAAGTTTTGCCGCCAACGGTCGAGTATTTGCGAAGGCAGGGAATTCATTGAATTTCCAGCCCGGAACAAATGATAATTGAAAAACTTTTGATGAAGATAACAACTAAAAGCAAAATTATTAACGTACTGCCCGAACTACTGCTGATTGTGTACTTAGCTGAAGTTTGATTGTCCAGCTCCAATTGAGCAAGCATCTATGTAAAAGCGGTAATTTGAAAGTCTCTAAAATTCAAAAAGATGAATCAAATTCAAACTACCGCTGTTCCAAAGTTATTTATTGGAATGGACGTACACAAAAAAAGCTGGACAGTACATTTCAAAACTGA
>JANMJU010000233.1:0-7878 GCA_031371545.1 Chitinophagaceae bacterium | reverse complement strand
ATAGCACTGGCAAGTATGATGCTGCTGATACATTCCTGCAAACCAAAAAATGCAGGCAGTGCAGTCAATTCCGATGCAGCCTCCAAAGCGTATGTTGCTCCCGGCAAGTACGATGAATTTTACAATTTTGTTTCCGGCGGTTTCAGCGGACAGGTAAGTGTATATGGATTACCAAGCGGCAGGTTACTGAAGGTAATACCTGTATTTTCTGTTGACCCCGAAAAGGGATATGGCTACAGCGAAGAAACCAAACCAATGTTAAACACATCTCATGGTTTTGTTCCCTGGGATGATCAGCACCATACTGAGTTATCACAAACCAATGGTGAAATTGATGGCCGCTGGTTATTTGCCAATGCCAACAATACACCCCGTGTGGCAAGGCTTGATTTAAGCACTTTCCGTACATCAGAAATTATTGAATTGCCCAACAGTGCCGGGAACCACAGCTCTCCTTTCATTTCAGAAAATACAGAGTATGTAGTGGCAGGCACCCGGTTTAGTGTACCACCCGATGATGTCAACGGTGATGTGGCAATCAATACCTACAAACAAAATTTTAAAGGCTACATCAGTTTTATCAGTGTGGGAAAAGAAGATGGAAAAATGGACATTGCCTTTCAGATAAAATGCCCCGGTGTGAACTTTGATTTAAGCCATGCCGGTAAAGGAAAATCGCATGGATGGTTTTTCTTTAGCTGCTACAACACAGAGCAGGCCAACACTTTGCTGGAAGTAAATGCTTCACAAAGAGACAAAGATTTTATCATGGCCGTAAACTGGAAAAAAGCAGAAGCATATTTAAAAGCCGGCAAAGGAAGAAAGCAGGCTGTTAAATATGTTCACAATATTTACAATGAAAAAAATCATACTGCTACTTCTGAAATGAGAAATGAAGTAACCGTACTGGATGCTAAAGAACTGAAAGACATCTGCTACATGATTCCATGCCCCAAATCTCCGCATGGCTGTGATGTAGATCCTACAGGTGAATACATTGTAGGCAGTGGCAAACTGGCTGCATTGATTCCGGTATTTAGTTTTGATAAAATGATAAAAGCCATTGCAGACAAAGCCTATGATGGTGAGTACGATGGCATTCCCGTAATTAAATATGAAGCCGCTTTGCATGGTGAAGTAAAGAAACCAGGCCTTGGCCCATTGCACACAGAATTTGATGGTAAAGGAAATGCATACACTACTTTCTTTGTTTCCAGCGAAGTAGTAAAATGGAGCTTACAGGATTTAAAAGTATTGGACAGAGTGCCTACTTATTATTCTGTTGGGCACTTGTGCATACCTGGTGGCGACAGTAAAAAACCCAATGCAAAATATTTAATTGCTTATAACAAAATCACCAAAGACCGCTACCTGCCAACAGGACCGGAACTTGCACAAAGTGCACAGTTGTATGACATCAGTGGTGCTAAAATGCAGCTGATACTCGACTTCCCAACTATTGGCGAACCCCACTATGCACAGGCGGTAGCGGCAGATGTTATCAGAAATAAGTCTGTGAAATTTTTTAAGATTGAGGAAAACTCCAACCCCTATGTATCCAAAGGAGAAGGAACTACCAAGGTAATAAGAACGGGTAATAAAGTAGATGTGTACATGACCTGTATCCGATCTCACTTTTCTCCGGATAATATTGAAGGTATAAGGGCTGGTGATGAAGTGTACTTTCATGTAACCAACCTGGAGCAGGATTGGGATGTACCACATGGCTTTGCAATTAAAGGTGCTAATACCGGGGAATTGCTGATCATGCCCGGCGAAACACAAACACTAAAATGGATTGCGGAGAAATCCGGCATGTTCCCATTCTATTGCACTGATTTCTGCAGTGCATTGCACCAGGAAATGTCTGGCTATCTCAGGGTATCTCCTACAGGCAGCAACGTTCCTTTGTTGTTCAGCACAGGAAAAAATATACCTAAAGCAGATAGTACTGCTGCAAAATAAATTACAATAACTGTTGGCCGGTGTGAGGGTTTTAATTTACATCGGTCAACTTTATTTCAATTTTTTATTACCATAAAAATTACTGACATGAAAAAGTATAAAATAATTTTCGCCTTCTTTTTACTTGGCTCAATGGTTGCCTGTAACAATGAAGCAGATAAAACAGCAACAACAGAAAATGCAGTATCAGCAAGCACTTCAGCCGGCGGACAGGAAGCGATAAAAGATGATGAGTCTGCAAAAGATGTGGTAAAAGTGGCCATTGGTTCTAAAGATCATACCACATTGGTTGCCGCTTTAAAACAGGCTGAACTGGTAACGTCATTGTCTAATGCAGGCCCATTTACTGTTTTTGCACCAACCAATGCAGCGTTTGACAAATTGCCTGCCGGTACTGTTGATGGCCTGATGAAGCCAGAGAAAAAAGAAGACCTGCAAAACATTCTGCAATATCATGTAACCTTATCTGCTATGAAAGCGGAGAGCTTTACAAACGGTCAGGTATTGGGAATGGTGAATGGCGATAATGTTACTGTAACTATAAAAGATGGCAAAGTAATGTTGAACAACAGTGCTGTCATCATTGCATCTGTACCTGCATCCAATGGTATCATTCATGTGATAGACGGAGTGCTGCTGCCTCCTGCAAAAAAATAAATTTCTGCCGTCATTTTTTACTTTGATGGCGGTATAAAATAATTGAGGATGAAAAATAAATTAAGCAATACCAGCAGGCTCTTACTGTTTATTGCTGCCATTGGTTTAATGATTGTATTGTTCACTCCTATCTGGCGAATTGAATTAGATGCACCACAGTATCCTGAAGGTCTCAGCCTTACCATACATGCCAAAGGATTGCAGGGGAATGTTGATATTATCAATGGCCTCAACCATTACATCGGCATGAAGACATTGCACAATGAAGATTTTTTTGAATTCACCATCTTGCCGTACTGCATCATTTTTTTTGCACTGGCATTTGCGCTTGTTGCCATTATCAATAAAAGACAATGGCTGAATGTGTTGTTTATTTTGTTTGTTGCTTTTGGCATTGTTGCCATGGTTGACTTTTGGCGATGGGAATATAATTATGGACACAACCTGAATCCGGCTGCTGCTATTGTAGTACCGGGCATGGCTTATCAACCGCCATTGATTGGATTTAAACAGTTGCTAAATTTTGGAGCTTACTCCATACCTGATAAAGGTGGCTGGATATTTATTGCTGCAGGTATAACAGCACTGACCTGTGTAATGATTGAATGGAAGAAATACCGTGGGCTGAAAAGAAGATTTACAACCGTTAATACTGTTTTACTGATATCAGCCTCTTTATTTTTCAGCAGCTGCAATACAGGGCCATCGGCAATTGTAACAGGCAAAGACAATTGCTATTTCTGCAAGATGACCATCACTGATGCAAAGTATGGTGCAGAGCTGGTAACCGGGAAAGGTAAAATATATAAGTTTGATGATGTGCATTGCATTCTCTCTTTTCTGAAAGCAAAAATGATAGCCGATAAGGAAGTAAAAGATATTTACCTGGTTGATTATTCAGGTAATCATTCATTGATAAAAGCAGGGGAAAGTTTTTTATTACAGGGCGATGCTATCAAGGGGCCGATGAATGGAAATGTAATTGCTTTTAAAAATAATGACAGCATGAAACGAATGACAGATCAGTTAAAAGCGGCAGAAATAAGTTGGGATAAATTAAACAAATGAAATGGATAGTGTTCATATTATGTTGCTGTTGCCTGCAGGTAAATGCCAACACAATTTATGTGGGAAGCCTGCAGCCATTTAAAACAATTACCGTTGCTGTTGCAGCCGCAAAAAATGGTGATACAATTATTGTGGAGCAGGGGATTTACAATGAAAAAAATTTGATCATCAACAAGCAGTTGGTTTTAACAGGTATCAATCACCCGGTTTTGGATGGAGAAAAAAAATACGAAATCATTTCTATCAGGGCAGATAATGTAACCATCAATGGATTTCTGTTGCAGCATTCCGGCATATCCAGCATGATTGATTTTGCAGCAATAAAAATTTACAACCGGCGCAATGCCTCCATCATTAATAATATTATCAACGATGCTTTTTTTGGCATCTATTCCCAGGAAGCTGTTAACTGCCTGGTACAAAATAACACCCTTACTGCCAATGCTAAAGAAGAGCAGCAAAGCGGCAATGGCATTCATTGCTGGAAGAGTGACAGCATGCGTATCATTGCCAATACTGTCAGCGGACACCGGGATGGCATCTACTTTGAATTTGTAACCAACTCGGTTATCTGGCGCAATATTTCTTTTAAAAACCTGCGTTATGGTATGCATTTTATGTTTTCCAACGATGACGCCTATATCAGCAATGTGTTTGAGAACAATGGTGCAGGCGTTGCGGTGATGTTTTCCAAAGGTGTAAAAATGTTCAACAATTATTTCAGAGAAAACTGGGGCGATGCTGCCTATGGTTTGCTGTTAAAAGAAATCAATGACAGCTATATTGAGAACAACCGTTTTGAAAAAAACACGATGGCCATTTATGCTGAAGGAGCCAACCGTATTCACCTGCAAAAGAATGTTTTTAAAAGCAATGGCTGGGCATTGAAAATACAGGCAAGCTGCATGGACATAACACTGGAGCAAAATAATTTTATCGGCAATACTTTTGATGTGGGTACCAATGGCTCGTTGGTTTTAAATAATTTCAACAACAACTATTGGGACAAATATGAAGGCTACGACCTCAACAAAGACAATCATGGTGATGTACCTTACCGGCCGGTAAGCCTGTACAGCATGATTGTAGAACAAAACCCTCCGGCCATGATTTTGTTTCACAGCTTTATCACATCGCTGATGGATAAAACAGAAAAAGTAATTCCCAGTCTTACACCGGAAAATTTAAAGGACGAATATCCATTAATGAAATCATTACCGCTATGATCATCGCCAACAATATCAACAAACAATTTGGAAAATTAAAAGCACTGGATAATGTAAGCATCACCTGCAATAAGGGAGAGTGCATTGCATTGATAGGGCCTAACGGCAGTGGTAAAACTACTTTAATAAAATCCATCCTGGGCATGGTGGTTTGCGACAGTGGCTTCATTACATTTAACGGAAAAAATATTTTACACCAATGGCAGTACCGTGCCGATATTGGCTACATGCCGCAGACAGGCCGCTACCCCGATAACATGACCATTGGCCAGGTGCTGGACATGATGAAAGATATCCGGAACAATAAGGAAATAAAACTGGATGAAGAGCTGATAAAAAAATTTGGATTGGATACATTGCTTGATAAACGCATGCGGACTTTATCCGGCGGCACCAGGCAAAAAGTAAGTGCCTCACTGGCATTTTTATTTAATCCTGATGTGTTGATCTTAGATGAACCCACGGCGGGGCTTGACCCGCTGGCTTCTGAAATATTGAAAGAAAAGATCATTGCAGAAAAAGCAAAAGGCAAATTGATTTTGATAACCTCACATGTATTAAGCGAACTGGACGAACTGGTAACACAGGTGATTTATATGCAGGATGGCAAACTGGTTTTTCATAAAAGCATCCAAGATTTAAGAACCGATACCGGAGAGGAAAAATTATCAAAAGCCATTGCGGCAGTGATGCTGAAAAAATAAACTGATGAAAAAGATCATAAAATATGTAATCATAGATATTCTCCGCAACAAGATTGTACTGGCGTATACCGTATTCCTGCTGCTGCTTTCTTTCAGCATTTTTAATTTGGAAGACAACAGTGCCAAAGGTTTGCTGAGTTTACTAAATATTATTTTAATCATCGTGCCGCTGGTGAGTATTTTATTTGCTGCCATTTATGTGTACAACAGTGCAGAGTTTTTAGAGTTGCTGGTGAGCCAGCCGTTAAAAAGAAATACTATCTGGCTCAGTATTTTTTCAGGCCTTGCCTGCTCATTGTCACTGGCATTTTTTATTGGGGTGGGTATTCCTGTTATGTTGTATGAGTTAACCCCTACCGGTTTTATCATGATTGCAGTGGGGCTGTTATTATCCGTCATCTTTGTGGCCATTGCCATGTTGGCTGCTGTAAAAACAAGAGACAAAGCCAAGGGCATCGGCATAGCCATTTTATTGTGGCTCTATTTTTCTTTGCTGTTTGATGGATTGGTTTTGTTCATATTATTTCAGTTTGCCGATTATCCTTTGGAGAAAGCGATGATCGGCATCAGTGCATTTAACCCCATTGACCTCAGCAGGATACTGGTATTGCTGAAAATGGATGTGTCTGCATTGATGGGTTATACCGGTGCTGTGTTCAAAGATTTTTTTGGTACCACTGCAGGGTTTATAATTGCGCTGATGGTATTAATTTTATGGATTGTAATACCTGCGTGGCTTTCCACCAGGAAGTTTAACCGTAAAGATTTGTAAAATGAAAAGACATGAATCACTGGCACCTTTATCAAGGGAGCATCACAGTGCTTTGGTGCTGGCACAATTAATAAAAAGAAATGCACCTGACTATAATGGCCTGCCCACCACCATCGAGGATAAAGTTGAGTATGCCCTTACTGTTTACAACAATGATTTAAAAAAACATTTTGCCAAAGAAGAAGCAATGTTACAGGAAGTAAAAGGAATTCATCCTGCCATTGCAAAACTGGCAGAAGAAATTATTGCTGAACATACGCTGCTCACCGGGCTGTTCTTTTCTCTTAAAAATGTCTGGGACCAGGAAGCCGTTTTGAATGAGTTGGGAAACGAACTGGATGCACATATCCGCAAAGAAGAAAGGGTATTGTTTCCACTGATACAGGAACATTGCACCGAAGAAATGTTACAAAAAATAAAGCCCCTGCTGGCATAAAAACAACCATGAAAAAAGACATTGAAAACCGGGCTGACATTGAATTGCTGGTAAGAAGTTTTTACGACAAAGTAAAAACAGATAAAACCATTGGCTATATTTTCAATGATATTTTTAAAGTGGATTGGGAAAAACATTTTCCGGTGATGTTTGACTTTTGGGAAAATGTATTGTTCTATACCGGTGGTTACGATGGCAATCCATTGTTGATACACCGCCATATCAACCGGGTGGTGCCGTTAAAGGCGGAACATTTTAATCAATGGAATAAATTGTTTGCACAAACAATAGATGAACTTTTTGAAGGCAGCAACGCCATGCTGGCTAAGCAAAGAGCATTGAGTATTGCCACGGTGATGCAGATGAAGATGATGAAGGAAGGGTTATAAGTTTTACTGATTTTTTAATAATATACCAACAACGACAAAGAAGAAATTAACTTTGATAAAATTTGACTTCCATGGAGCATAAAGCTAAATCAATAAGGCCATTCATTGGAGCTAAAAACTTTGAGTTGTCACGAAGCTTTTACCGGGACCTGGGTTTCCAGGAAACTATTTTGAGTGATAATATGTCAGTTTTCAAAACAGGCGGATTGGCATTTTATTTACAGGATGCTTATGTGCAGGATTGGATAGATAATTCTATGATTTTTTTAGAAGTGGAAGATGTAGCCCGTTACTGGAACGAATTGCTGGCATTAGACCTGGTAAGTAAATATAAAACTGTAAAATTAGTTCCAGTTAAAACCTATGACTGGGGCAGAGAGTGTTTTATACACGACCCATCGGGAATTCTTTGGCATATCGGAGAATTTTTTACTTAACAAAATTCCTTCTTCCTCCGTCCGGAGTCTTCTTTAGGAGTAGCAATATTTTTTATTAATCTGCAGTAACTAACCCACCAGCCGCTGCTTCATCACTTCATATAAAATAACACCATTGGCCACCGATACATTCAGCGATTCAAAATCGCCGGGCATGGGTATCTGAAACTGTTCATCGCATATTTTCATCAGCGCAGGATATACACCATGCTCCTCTCCTCCCA
>JANMJU010000219.1:0-26445 GCA_031371545.1 Chitinophagaceae bacterium | reverse complement strand
TTTATCAGCGGCCTGTACAGAAATGTTTTGCAGTTCTTTATTCAGCTTCAGTAATTCTTCATTTACCAATGCTATTGAATATTCCACTTCGGTATCTGCTGTATTTTTTATTTGTTCTAAAGCAACTTTACTTTTTTCATTGATCAATTTTTCCAACACTGTTTTGATTGGTTGGGAGTTAATCATTTTATTGGTCTTTGCTGTTTCTGGGTTATTGGCTGTTTCAATAATGGAAGATAATATTGGTAAAATGTTTTGATTGGTAAAGGTTGTTTCTTCTGTTGACGCTTCCCTGCTAATGGTGGGTAAAATGAAAAACATGCTCAGTAAAATTACAATGCTCACTGTCATCAGTTTTACCTGCTGCATCCAGTTCATATTTGTTTGAGGTTCGGCTGCAAACAGGCGTTTTATTCTTCCCAATAAATTTTTCTTTCCGTTGGTGGCGGCTAATGCCAGCGTCACCGGTAGGGTGCGTTGCTGCTCCAGAATCAACAGGGCAGCGGCATAGTCGTGTTTGTTGTACCGGTAGTTTAATACCCAGTCATCACAACAATTTTCTCTTTCTTTTCTTGCTGCAGTACCAAGTAATCTTGCAAATGGATTGAAAAATAAGCTGAGTTCAATAAAAGATTGCAGCAGGTTTAATAGGTAATCGTTTCGTTTGATATGTGCCAGCTCATGCAGGATGATTCCTTCTGCCTGCTCTGTAGTAAGCTGGCTGAGTGCTGCAACGGGTAATAAAATAATGGGTTTAAAAAATCCAATCACCGAAGGCACTTCTACATTTTCAGATAACCAGATGGAAACTTTTTTCCTGATGCCCAAATGAAAAGCTGTCTGTTCGGTGAATATCCTTGTATCAACAGGCGCCTTAATTAACTGCCGGTTGCGTAAAAAATAAAGGCCTGTAAAACGTTTTACAAATTGCACACTGTGCAGCAGCAACAATGCTAAATAGGCTACAGACAACCATTGCAGTGCGGTGTGAAAATATCCTGAAACATATAACCAGCCATTGATAGCCGATCCTGCCGTAGAATTTTTTATCAACAAATAATTTTGAAAAGTAGTGATTACAAACCAGGTAAAAGATAAACCCAGCAAGGATAAACTAAGATGGTGCTTAAATAATGCAGAGAGATTTTTATTGCCGCCGGTAATTAATTTGTACATCATCCACAACAAAGCAGCCTGCCACAAACTGTTGGCAATGCCCCATCCAAGGGATTGTAAAAAAATATATTTCTCAAAAAAAGAAAGCAGCATAGCGGTTAACTATTTGATACTTTTTAAAAAATTACTTATTTCTTCCAATTCTTCTTTAGATGCTTTGTGATTGCCCAAAGCCTGCATAACCAGTTGTGCAGAGGAACCTGCAAAAAGGGAATCAATCATTTTATTTACAAACAGGCGCTGCGTTTTTTCTTTGCTTACTGCCGGTTGATAAATATGTGTTTTGCTGCTGCTGTCTCTTGTTACCAGGCCTTTTTCAAACATTATCTGCATCAGCTTTAAGGTAGTGGTGTAGCCAGCTTCTTTACTTTTCAGTATTTCATCATGTACATCTCTTACGGTAGCGGATTGTTTATTCCACAGCACCTGCAGTATTTCCAGTTCGCCTTCTGTGGGTTTTATTTGTTTTGTGATTGACATAATACGATTGTTTTCGTATGTAAATATAAAAGATAATTTCAAAATAAAAACTAAAAGTTTCGTAGAAGGGGAAATAGGTGGATGGATTGAGGATAGGAGGGATTAAGAAACTATCCAAGTATTTGTATATTTCAAATTCTGTGGATAAAAGTTGCCTATTGGTATGCTGTAAAAGTGAGTGACACAACGATGATGAGTAAAGAAAAATGGATGGTTACAAATAACAAATCAGTCATTTATAAAATAGTAAGACGTAGAAAAAATTAACTCATAATTCATAACTTATCACTCATAACTTCTTCCCTCATTTCCGCTGCTGTCTTACTGCTTCCATCATGACTCCAGCCGGGAGGCTTTAAAAAGTATTTGATACCTGTAATAAAGGAGCCGGATGCAAGTGCTTTTTTAAACAGCTGTCCCCAAGTGGTAAAGGCAATCAACGCCGGGTTGAAGGATTCAATATTTTTTGTGAGGCCGTAAGTTGGCCGTTCTTCTTCGGGTTGAAAGCTGCCAAAAATCCTGTCCCAGATAATTAAAATGCCGCCATGATTTTTGTCCAGGTATTTTAAATTGGTGCCATGGTGCACCCGGTGATGGGAGGGAGTATTTAATACAAACTCTAATGGTTTTGGTAAATGCTGTACCGTTTCGGTATGTATCCAAAACTGGTAGATGAGGCTGATCTGCTGCATGAACAATATCCAGATGGGATGAAAACCTAGCAGCGGCATCCATGCCCAAAACAGGAAAGCGCCAGATAAATTACCCGTCCATGTTTGACGGAGTGCTGCCGCTAAATTGTAATGTTGTGATGAATGATGCACCACATGACTTGCCCAGAAATAATTTACAAAATGACTAGTGCGGTGAAAACAATAATAAGAAAAATCATCTGCAAAAAATAACAGCACCCAGTACCACCAGGTTCCTGCATCCAAAGTAAAAAAACGGAATTGATATAAAAAACTAAAGAGACCAAATATCAATGCCTTTGTGATAAAGCCGGTCAATACATTGCCAATGCCCAAACCAAGGCTGGTAAAAGTATCTTTGGTTTCGTAGAGCTGTTTATTTTCTTTGTAAGAAAACCATGCTTCAACAGAAAGCAGCAATACAAAGAAAGGAATGGCGTAGTATAATATGACAGGCGGCATATTGCAATGTACAAATAATTTGGGTGAAGGGGTACAGAAGCACACCCATATTTTTCATCATCTTTTAAAAGCTTTATTCTTTTTGTGCTGTAGAAATAGGGCCAAAAAAATTACTGTTTATTATATCCCGGCAGGGTATCTTTGTCCTCTTTGATTATTATGAAGCAGGTGTTTTTTTAAATAATAAATGATAGATGATTGCAGTAACCAAAACTTTTTTGCCTCCTTTTGAAAACTATACCCGGATACTGAAAAGGGCATGGGATAAAGTATGGATCACCAATAACGGTGAACTGGTACAGGAGCTGGAAGCAAAGCTGGCAGCCTATCTTGGTGTAAAGCATTTACTCTATTGCGGTAACGGAACCATTGTGCTGCAGATGGCAATAAAAGCAATGAACCTGACAGGCGAAGTAATCACCACGCCTTTTAGTTATGTAGCTACCACCAATGCATTGCTGTGGGAAAAATGCACCCCCGTATTTGTAGATATTAATGACAAAGATTTTTGTATTGATGCTGATAAAATAACTGCCGCCATTACCCCACGAACACAAGCGATACTGGCTACGCATGTTTATGGCAATCCCTGCAACACAGAAAAAATTGCGGCCATTGCAAAGCAATACAACCTGAAAGTAATGTATGATGCGGCACATGCTTTTGGTGCATCTTATAATGGAAAACAAATTTTGAGTTATGGTGATGTAGCAACCTGTAGTTTTCATGCCACCAAAATTTTTCATACGGTAGAAGGCGGTTGCCTGGTAACAGAAGATGATGCACTGGCGGAAAGATTAAAACTCATCCGCTCATTCGGCCATGTAGGAGATGATTATTACACAGCCGGTATCAATGGTAAAAATTCAGAACTGCATGCAGCGATGGGGCTGGCTAATTTACCTTACCTGCCTGCCATCATGGAAAGCCGCAGGCAGGTGAGCAGTTGGTATGATGAACAATTGAGCTCAATAAATTTGCAACGGCCACAAGCCTTGCCTGGTACGGAATATAATTATGCGTACTACCCAGTGGTATTTAAAGATGAAGCCACTGTTTTGAAAGTGATGGTTGCATTGAAGCAAAGCGACATTGTACCGAGAAGATATTTTTATCCTTCGCTGAATACGCTGCCTTACCTCGAAAATCATATTTCTTGTAAAGTATCGGAAGATATTGCGGCGAGGGTTTTGTGCTTGCCATTGTTTCACAGTATTACACTGGAAGAAGTGGAGGGAATATGTGCAACAATTCTTTCCGCAGTCTTGTAAAAAAAATTACAACATTATTATTTTCCTTTTTCACACATAAGAAAAATGCTTGAGCAAAGATCTGGATACAATTGCCCAAGCTCATAACATCCATCAAGATATTCTTTTGAAATAATGTCGGTGTTCAGCAACCTGTCCCATTGAAAATTTGCCAATGCTTTAAAGAAAATACCACTGCGGTAAACAACTTTTAATCCTGCCGCTCTTGCATCTCTTTCCAGAGTATCCAACGTGTAAGTAATATTATGGCCATGTTCTTTTTCAGCCAGGGTGATGGCAGCGTTGTGTGAGATCAATCCCATCTTCACAGCAATCTGCCTGGAAGGCGCATTGGCATTGGGGCAAACTAAAAAGAAACGGCCATCATCCGCCAACCATTCATCGTTTACTTTTTTCAGTACCCCTACCGGATCGTCAATATGTTCCAGTACATGGGTCAAAACAATATTATTGAATTTGCCATCCAGCTCAGCTTTTTCAAATAATGACTGCACAAATTTTACTTTGTCACCAAAGGCTGCTTTGGCAATGGCTACCGCTTCATCCGAAACTTCCACACAGGTAATATCATCAAAGTAGGGGAGAAACCTTTTAGTAAAATCACCTTTAAAACTTCCCAACTCCAAAAAATTACCTTCTTTAAAAAAAGGTATAAATGATTTCAGCATAAATGGATGCATCACATCAAAATCGAAGTTGTAGGCATATTTATGATCGGAGGTATCTTTTAATTCTTTGTTATAATCTCTTTGTGTGCTCATCTGTTATTTTTTATATCAAGTTTCAAAATAAGGTTGTCGCCTTTTTTATCTGATTGAATGAAATTAAATTTTTTATAAAAATTAATGGCAGGAATATTATTCCAGTAGACCTCCAAATATATTTCAAAACATTTATTCCCGGTACAATATTCAATGCAGTTGTTTAGTAAAATTGAAGCAATCCCCTTTCCTGTAAATTCTTTTGTTACACTAACGTTGGTAATAAAGCAGGACTTTACAATATCATCATTAAAATAAGCGGCTATCAATCCAACCAATTCATTGTTATTCCATGCTTCAAAACTGATTGCTTTTTCAGCAATTTTTTTTGAATAAGCCTCTATATCTACTCTTTCTTTTAATGGCGGAACAAAGCTGCCGCTGCATATAACCAAGTGCTCAAAAATATCTTTTTCAGCAGCGGTTTTTGTTTGATATCTGATGGTGGTTGTATTCATTCTTAATCTTCTAATACTGCAATTCCAAAACCATGGCGGCCAAATTCATTGCCATTGTACAGCAGGTAAATTTTTTCTTCGCATTTAAAAATGTGAGGATAGCACTGCATATCACTGTCCCAGCCTTCATCAGAAAAAGCAATCCCAGCATTGGCATCATCCCTCACCCAATGCTGCAGGTCATCTGAAAAAGCATACCCAAGCCTGTAACCACGGGTTTTATCTTTTCTAAAACCAATAGCCTGCCGGTAGCAAAAATACATGTGATACCTGCTGTTATGTTCAATTACTGTGGGCAATGCCTGGCATTCATCCGCATTTAAAACATCATCAATAATTTGTCTTCCTTCTTTGTTCCAGTTAATTCCATCGGCAGAAACAGCATGACCAATTTTATATACCCTTGCAGTTTCTTCTTCTGCATTGTCTATCCAACAGGTGCCATAAATGTACCACATGTGCCAGGTATTTTTATATCGTTTTACAAAAGAATCTCCCACAAGAAAAGGTTCATGCAGCGAAGAAGTTAACACAGGCCCATCACCCATTTTTTTAAAAGTCAATCCATTGTCATCGCTGTATGCAAGGCCTGTAGACGTTTCTACCGATACAGAAACCCTGCGGCTCCAACCACAGGTGTAAGCTAAAATTTTATCTTCGTGTTTTAATACATTGATGGGGAAAATTCCATGCTCATCGAATGTGCCTAAGTCTCCTAATTTAATAACTGTTTCTGATGACACATTAATGATGTTCTCAAATTTTTTATCCATATCAACAAAAGCGATATGGCTTAAAAATTTCTCTGTGCTTTCATCTCTTTCTCTTGTAGAAAAATAAATCCTTACAAAATTATCAAACACAAGTGCTTGCGGCGACTGTGCAAACTCTTTGCAATTATTTGGAAGTGTATGTTGTGTGGGATCAAATATTTTTCCCAGTTTTTTCCATTTCATAAATGTAATGCTCATAAAAATTATACTAATTCACCTTCCAGCTGTGCAAGGCCAAAACCAAATCTGCCCACCTGATTACCAAGATAGAACATATAAACGGAGCCATCCAGTTCAAACACATGAGGGTAACTGATCATCTCATTGTCCCATCCATCATCTGATACATCAATGCCTGCTTTAGAATCATCCCTAGTCCAGTTTATTAAATCATCCGATGAGGCATAACCAATTCGGTAACCTTTTTCTTTTCCCCTGAAACCAAGGCTGTACCTGTAACAAAAGAACAGGTGGTATTTGTTATTCCAGAAAAAAACATCTGGGCTTGCCTGTGCTTCGTTCGCTTCCAATTTGCTTTCAATCAAATCCTTTTCTGTTTTTTTCCAGTTGATACCATCATCCGAAATTGCCATACGGATTTTATACACCGGTTCTGGCTTACAATTGTTTTCAATCCACTTAGTGCCGGAAATATAAAACAAATACCATTGATTGTTAAAGCGCCTGATCTTGGGGCCGCTTAACACAAATGGTTCATTCATGCTGTAGGATAAAACCGGGCCACTGCCCATTTTATTAAATGTTTTACCTTCATCATTACTGCCGGCAATGCCTATTGCTACATTGAATGGAACGGACTCACATCTTGTCCAGCCTGCATAATAAGCAATTACCTCTTTTCCATTTCTTATAACTGATGTTGGATAAGTTCCAAATTCATCAAAGGTGCCTCTGTCTCCCAATTTGAATATTGGCTGCTCTGCGATATTAACTATTTCAAATAAATTTTTCCTGTTAAGATCAACATAAGCAGAATAGCTTACGTACTGCCCGTTTGCATCCGGCAATGGCCTGCAGGAAAAATATACACGGATAAAATCATCAAATTTTAAAACCGCCGGGGCCTGTGCAAATTCATTCAGCCAGTCTTTTCCTTTTATCTCAGCAGGATTAAAAACCCTGCCCAGCTTTTTCCATGTAAACATTTGTAAAAAATATTTTTTCTCCTGTGTTTAAAAATGCTCTCAATTAAATACCTGCATCCAAATTATATTAATGTATATGAATGATCAAGATGGTTTTTAATTTCATCGCTTGTATTAAACATCATCACATCAATGATAGATAGAAATGGCACAAAGTCATTATCGAACTGTTTGTATATAACGTCGCCAGTTTTAAGAAAATGTAATTGCACACCCTCTTTTAAAAATATTGTTTTATCATACAATTCAACACCACCAATTGGATTGATGTAAGTAGTAGCTCCTCCTTTTTTACAAATCGCCAATACTTTGTCGGCAGATTTTAAGGAGTGATCAATATCAATGCTGGATGAAATAACAATGGGAGTTTGAATGCCCAGATATTCATTGATAACTTTTAATGAGTGTAGAATAAATTTAAAAAGATTATCCTCTTCAGCTGCAATGGCCCGTTCTATAACTGGGTAAGCATCTTTAAAGTAAGGTGCTTTTCTATACAACTCTGTTATTTTATTCAATAATTTTTTTCTTTCCACCGGCCAGTTTTCTGATAAAAGTCTTTCTCTTACATCCAGGAAATCTGAATCTTTTTTTAGTGGAAAAGAGATATAGTCAGCTGCTCCATTTACCAATATCCTGTTGCGGTTGATCCAGCCTTTTTTGGAAAACTGAATATTGTCATACACTACAAATTCATCTACAGCATTCATCAATTGAAAGTACCCGATGTAAGGGAAAAGATAAGGTTGCATGATGGCTACTTTCATACTGATAACTTGTATATGCAGGCGCTTTTTCCGAACTGCTTAAAGGTTGGCAAATGTAAATACAAAAAAAATGCCTTTATAAAATTATTGGTTTGATTTTAAAAATGCTTTCGGCAACCCTGTTAGTCTCCTTTATAATTCCTCCAATTTAAACAAGCTTAAGTAAGTTTGCAGCAAATTTGTAAATGGATAACCCGGTAATTAGTGTTTGTATTATTTGTTACAACCAGGCTGCTTATATAAAGCAGGCGGTGGACAGTGTGATACAACAGCGGATTAACTGCTCAATTGAAATTATTATTGCCGATGATTTCAGTACGGATGGTACCAGGGAAATAGTGCTGGACTATGCAGCCCATTATCCAGCTTTAATAAAGGTTTTGGACAGAAAAGAAAATGCAGGCCCTGCAAAAAATTTTATCGAATTAATTTATGCAGCAAGCGGAAAATACATTGCTTACCTGGAAGGCGACGATTACTGGACGGAGAATACCAAATTGCAGCAGCAGGTTGATTTTTTAGAACAGCATCCTGATTTTGTCATTTGCTTTACCGATGCGTTGGAAACTTTTTCAGAAGATATAAATGATTCCCGGAATTATCTAAGTGGCGGTTCGGGGGCAATGACGGAAACAACTATCAATGAACTGATCTTCCGGAATTATATTCAAACCTGTACGGTAGTTTTTAAAAATAAACTCTTTGATAAATTTCCTGGTTGGTATGCTCATTTAAAAATGGGCGACTGGCCTTTACATTTATTAAATTCTGCCCATGGCAAAATAAAATACCTGCCTTTTCCTGCTGCGGTACACCGCAATCATTCTTCCGGAGTGTGGAGTTCCCAGCATGTATTGGGCAGGATTAATAACACCTTACTGGCCTATGATGTACTGGCTGCCAACACTGATTTTTATCAACTTGGTAATTTTAAAAAATCAAAGAGTAATCTTTATTTATCATCGGTAAAATATTATTTAAAAGAAAAAGAATTTGGAAAAGCAGCGATCAATTTTTTAAAAGGGATCTTAATTTATCCCAAACATTTGTTCAACAGAAAGCAACCAGTATAATTATGCAGGCAAATTATTTATTTAGAAAGCTGATCAATAAATTTTCATTGTTGCCAAAGAAAAAGCAGTGCAATATTTGTGGCGGCAAAGTATATGATTACTTACCATTGCCAGACCATTACCAAAATAATTTTGTGAAATATGGATTTCCTTACACACAAAAAGGAGCTTTTGAAACGATTGACACGGATCATTTTTTTTGCCCGGATTGTTACAGTATGGATAGGGAAAGACTGTATGCCTGGTATCTTAAAAATAATATAAAGCTTGCTGAAAACCAGTCCATGCTAGACTTTGCGCCATCCGATTCCCTCAGCAAATGGATAAAGAAAAACTATTCCTGCAGGTATGTTACCGCTGATCTTTTTATGGAATCGGTGGATGTAAAAACAGATATTGAGGATATGACAATTTTTGAATCCAACAGTTTTGATTTTGCTATCTGTTCTCATGTAATGGAGCATGTGTCAAGTGATGTAAAAGCAATGAGTGAACTTTTCAGGGTACTTAAACCTGAGGGAAAAGCAATCATCATGACACCTATTTTAAAAAACTTTGATGGAGTGGATGAAGATCCTTCCTGCACGGATGTGGCAGAACGCTGGCGCAGGTTTGGCCAGGATGATCATATCCGTTTGTATTCACAAAAAGTGTTTACAGAAAGATTAAAACAAAGTGGATTTGATGTAGAAATGATAACTGCCGGCCAAATTGCACAGGAGGAAATGATTATGTTCGGAATTCCCCAAAACTCCGTTTTGTACATTGCAAATAAGTAATCAACTATTTACCTAATTATTTCTTATTTTCAATTGCAGCATAACTAACTGCAATACCTGCCCCAACTTTAGCATTGTTCAAAATCAAGGCTATATTGGTTTCCAGGCTTTCGCCATTGGTGTGGGCAGCAATGTATTGTAAAATAAAAGGGGTCACTTCTTTTCCTTTGATGTGTTGATTTTCTGCAGCAGTAAGGGCCTGCTGTATATGGATTTCCATTTCATCAATGTTTACTTCAAACTCCTGCGGCACCGGGTTGGCTATCAGTACCGAGCCTTCCAATCCCATCTGCCATTTGCTGTGGAGCAGCTGGGCTACTTCTGAAGCGGTATCCAACCGCAACGGCGAACTGTAGCCGCTTTTGGAAGAATAAAAACTTGGGAATTCATCCTGCCCCATGGTGACAACGGGGATGCCTTTTGTTTCTAAATATTCCAACGTGAGTTCAATATCTAAGATAGACTTTACACCGGCAGATACAATCGCAACAGAAGTTTGTGCCATCTCTGTCAGGTCTGCAGAAATATCCATGCTGCTGGCAGCATCCCGGTGTACGCCGCCGGTGCCGCCGGTTACAAAAACTTTTATACCGGCCATAGAAGCAATACGCATGGTGGCAGCTACCGTGGTGGCACCATACAGTTTTTTACTCAGCACATAAGGAATGTCTCTCAGGCTAACTTTCCATACATTTTTTTCTTTGCCAAAATATTCAATCTGTTCTGCTGATAAGCCCACATGGCATTTGCCATTCATTATAGCGATGGTGGCAGGGATGGCACCGTTTTCTCTAACCATTCCTTCCACTGCAAGTGCGGTGGCCACATTTTTGGGGTAAGGCATTCCGTGAGAGATGATGGTGGATTCCAGCGCAACCACCGGCCTGCCTTCGTTTAAGGCCTGCTGTACTTCGGGCAATATGTTTAACAGTGGATGGCTCATTATTCTTCGTAATATTTTGAAACAGAGTTAAGCAACTTTTCCTGGTTCAGGTGTGTGGCAATAGCGCCATGTACCTGCAGAATTTCTGCAGATAAAGTATGTGCAGTACGCAGGCTGTTGAGGTTATCCTTACCAAAATATTTTGACAGGATAAATCCGCTTACAGAGCCATCACCGGCACCGGTGCAGTCTACCACATTGGCCATTGGTGCATTTAGTTGAAGGGTCTCTGTTTTTTTATACAATGCCGATCCCAATTTTCCTTTATGCAGCCATACATATTGGATGCCTTTGTCCAGCAGTTCCTGTACCTGCTCTTCGGTGCTGGCGGCAGCCGCACTGCACAGCGAAGGCAGTTCATCTTCGTTGGGTGTAATTAAATACAGTCCTTCAAAATTGCAGGCTGCAATCTTTTTTGCCGGGGGCACAGAGACCGGTTCAACGATCATTCGGATACTGTTTAAATTGGTAAACCGTATCAGCCAGTTCATGCTTTCCACACTGATGTTTGCATCTACCAGCACATAAGCTGCCGTGTTTAATAATGTTTCATGCTGCTGCAGGTATTCCGGTGTTATCAGCTGCAATGCGGCATTGGTAAGTAGTGCGGTAAACATGCTGCCATCTTTATCAATAAGTGCAGTGTATTTGCCCGTAACAGCAGCATCCATAATGGAGGCATCCAGTTTTATCCCGGCATCTTTACATACCTGTTTCAGCCAGTCACCATCATTGTCTTTGCCAAAAACACTGATGAGCTGAACAGGAATATCCAGTAATGATAACTGATGTGCTATATTTCTTGCTACGCCGCCTGCAGTACGGGTTTGGCTTACTTCATTGGTGGTGTGCATCAGCATTTTGTCGGTGGCATGAAACAGGTCATCCACCAATGCAGCACCAATACAAATTACTGGTTTTGACATGCGCCAAAAATAAGAAAACTATTTATTGGATTGTTTTTTAATTGTATTCCTACTTTTTTGAAAATGCTGATTTTTTCAGGGCAATATCAAAATACAATTTGAATTAAAGATGTGCCAGAAATATTTTCGGGTTACTTTTTGGGCAACAAATAGGAAGTATATAAATTGATGAAACTGTTACAAAAAATGCTGGTTCTTGCTTTCTTTTAAGTCAATAGCAGATTTAAGTGATATCAATACAAGGTTGTACCTGCCGGAATTTACTTCAGCAATATCGTACCAGTTGCCTTCTTTTGTTTTGTAGATTTTATAATTTTCACCATTCAAACCTGAGATGGAATATTCCTGCAGTGTAGCAACAGCAGCTCCCAATACATTGGTCATTTCAAATGGATTGATGGCATAAAAATATTCTTTGCCCCCCTCTAAAATTATTTGATTTTGCTTTTGCTGGTTTAGTACCGTATCCATACTACAATGATAATTTTTTTTCGCTATTTTTTTTGCACCTAGTTATTAACAAAATACTGTCATTCTTTAGGGTATTGGTTTAAAAATTATATTCTAAAATAATCTTGTGCAACAATTTTCACGCCATTTCATGTTTTTCGATTACCAAAATTTATTTATCAGGAGTTATCCGCCAAATGATATTGCTCACATCATCAGTTACCAGCATGGAACCATCTGCCAGCAGGGCAACATCTACCGGCCTTCCCCTTACTTCACTGTCTGTGGAGCCTTCCACTTTAAACCCGGTTAAAAAATCTTCTGGCGGTCCGGAGGGTTTGCCATTGGCAAAAGGCACAAAAACTACTTTATAACCCGACAGCTCTTTCCGGTTCCATGAGCCATGCTGTGCTATGAAAGCACCATTGTGATATTTGGAAGGAAAGGATTGCTTTTCATAAAAAACAAGCCCCAATGATGCAGTGTGTGAACCAAGCGATACATCCGGGGTAATCGTTTTACTTACCAAGTCAGGGCGCTGCCATTCTTTCATTCTCGGGTCTTCATGCGGCCCATAATAAGCAAATGGCCAGCCATAAAAACCACCCTCTTTTACACTGGTAAAATAATCCGGCACCAGTTCGTCTCCCAATTCATCTCTTTCATTTACTGCAGTCCATAAAGTGTGGGTACCTGGGGCCCAGGCCATTCCTGCAGGATTTCGCAGTCCTGATGCATAGATCTTTTCGCCGCTGCCATCGGTATTTACTTCCAGTATGCAGGCTCTTCTTATTTCATTGTCCAACCCTTTCTCAGCCACATTGGTACCGGAGCCAACACCGATATAAATTTTATCTCCTTTTTTATTGCTGATAATATTTCTTGCCCAATGGCGGTTGTATTTTCCGGCAGGCAGCGATACAATAGCAGCACCCTTACCTTTTAATTTATTGTCACCAGTGGTGTAATCAAATTTTAATAAAGCATCGGTATTGCCTACATAAAAATGATTGCCGAGTATGAGCATCCCAAATGGCTGATTAAGGTTTTCGGCAAATACAAACCGCTGCTCCGGTATGCCGTCTTTATTGGCATCCCTGAATAAGGTGATGCGGTTGGCACTTTCCCCAATGTGTTGCGTTTTTATTTTACGGGAAATTTTTGCCCCTAATTTTAATATGCCTTTTAGAATAGTATTGGACTCTGCAATAAATACATCCCCATTGCTGCCCACATAAATCCACCGGGGATGCTGCAGGCTGTCGGCAAATTTGGTAACGGTAAAGCCCTTGGGAGCTACAGGAGTTTCACCCGGTTTCCACCCGATAACTTTACTGAAGTTTTTAGCTGACTTTGTTGCGAAAGGTACTGGCAGCGTATCATTGACGGAACTGGCACTTAAAGTTTTTTTATTGCTATCATTAAAGCTCATGCAAAGAAACAGTAACGGAAAAGCGGCCAATGCAGGTAAAATATTTTTTTTCATTTGTGATTTTGTTTTGAGACGTTGTTTCATTGCAGCGATTCAATAGCTGTGCCAGTATTGGATTGTAAAATAAACTGGTTTACTGTACTGATGATTTTGTCAATGGCAATCTCAACGAGATTTACTGTACCGATGATTTTATCAATGGCATGCCTACGGTGATTTACTATACTGATGATTTTATCAATGGCATCCTTACCGTGATTTACTATACTGATGATTTTATCAATAGCATCCTTACCGTGATTTACTGTACTGATGATTTTATCAATAGCATCCTTACCGTGATTTACTATACTGATGATTTTATCAATGGCATCCCCAACGGAATTTACTGTATCGTTATTCTCTTTATTGCATTTTTTAGTTGATTTACTATACCGGCAATTTTGCGGATGGTATCTTTCAGTTGATTTACCCTATCGGCAATTTTGCGGATGCCATCCGAACTGATTCTTACCCTACCGTCAATTTTGCTTATGCCATCCGAATTGATTCTTACCCTATGGGCAATTTTGTTGATGCCATCTGAATTGATTCTTACCCTATCGGCAATTTTGCTTATGCCATCCGAACGATTTTTATACTGGAGAGTGTAAAGTAGATTGAGTAAACATTCGTCAAAATAAAAAATAATAGAAATGAAAAAATCTTTATTAACTCAAGTACTACTGATAATAGTACTAAACATGAATGCACAAACCACCGTAAGTGCGTCAGAAAGTGATGCAAAAATTATTGTTGATGGTCAAAATTTAGGTACCGGAACCTTAAAGATTAAAGTGCCTAAAAATTCATGCGTAAATGTAAAAATACAAAAACCTGGTTTTTTAAAATATGAGCAAACTTTTTGTAATAAAAAGGGAATGACCGAACCACCAAAAAAAACAATATTTTGACATGTTAAAAGATGATGCTGAGGAAGCATCAATAAAGACAGATCAAGCCAATATCGATTTTTCTATTGAAGTAAACAAAAATTTAAGTACAAATGATGCATGGAAATTAACGAATCAAATTGTTACAGATTATTTTGATGCCATTGAAGTAGCGGATAAGGAAACCTCTTACTTAAGAACTGCATGGAGTATACAGACCTTTCAACAAAATACTATCAGGTCTCGTATAATAATTAAATTATCCAAATCTTCCCCACTTACTTTTAAAATTAAAATGGTTAGTGAATACTCAGGTTTTGCAGGAACAAGCGTTAAGGCAGATGAGCAATTTCATGATTGGGACAGGATATTAAGAAAATATCAAAATGTTATAGGTGATTTCTCAAATCGTTTGGTAAGCAAATAATTTTAACTATTATATTTTGAAAGAGACTCTGTCTTTGTTGTTTTGAATTTAAAACTATTTACTATTCTGTGAACGCCCCGGTTGTGTCTTTTTGACTAACCGGAGAAGTGTTGTAATATAAAACTGGATTTATTTGTTTTGCCTGCGACTACTGTATTCCTGCAACTAAAAATAACCCATTACACCAATACAACCAAAACAGCCTGATTAGCAAAATTCCATTACGATATTTTATAACCACCCGCCTTTGCAATAACTCTCACCAACCCTTACCTTTGCGGCTCTTAAAAATCTAACACAAAATAAATTACACCTTTAGGGGATAGGGCATGAAATACACAAGCGAAATAAACAGGCGTAAAACATTTGCCATTATCAGTCACCCGGATGCCGGTAAAACTACGCTAACGGAAAAATTCCTGCTGTTTGGTGGTGCCATTCAAACCGCCGGCGCTGTTAAAAGCAACAAGATAAAGAAACATGCCACTTCCGATTTCATGGAGATTGAAAGGCAGAGGGGTATCAGTGTGGCCACCAGTGTAATGACGTTTGAATACCAGGGTCACTTCATCAACCTGCTGGATACTCCCGGCCACAAAGACTTTGCGGAGGATACTTACCGCACACTAACGGCGGTGGACAGTGTGGTGCTGGTGATTGACAGTGTGAATGGAGTAGAAGCACAAACCCGGCGGCTGATGGAAGTAATTGCCATGCGGAATACACCTGTGATTGTGTTCATCAATAAAATGGACCGGGATGGCAAGAACCGCTTTGACCTGCTGGAAGAAATAGAGAACGAACTGAAGATACAGCTTCACCCCATGACGGTGCCCATCAACAGCGGCAAGGATTTTAAAGGCGTGTACGACCTGCATGAAAAAAGTTTGGTATTGTTTACCGCAGGCACCAAGGCCAACGATGAAGATGTGCTGAAAATAACCGATCTAAACAATGCGGTACTGGATGCTAAAATAGGAGAGAAGGATGCCAACACCTTGAGGGAAGATGTGGAACTGATTGACGGCGTGTATGGCGAGCTGGCAATAGAAGATTACCTGAGCGGCCAAGTGGCGCCGGTATTTTTTGGCAGTGCGGTTAATAATTTTGGTGTAAAGGAAATGCTGGATACTTTCATCCGCATAGCGCCAACGCCACGGCCACGGCACACTACGGTGAGGGATGTATTGCCGGAGGAAGAAAAATTCAGTGGTTTTATTTTTAAGATTCATGCCAACCTTGATCCCAAGCACCGGGACAGGATTGCTTTTTTAAGGGTATGCAGCGGAAGGTTTGAGCGGAGCAAATATTACAAACATGTAAGGATGGAAAAAGATTTCCGCTTCAACAATCCGTACAGTTTTTTAGCACGGCAAAAGGATATTATTGAAGAGGCTTTTCCGGGTGATGTAGTGGGTTTGTTTGATACGGGTAATTTTAAAATTGGTGATACATTAACCGAAGGAGAAAAGTTTTTCTTTACCGGCATTCCATCTTTTTCGCCGGAAATATTTAAAGAAGTGCAGAACAAAGACCCGATGAAAACGAAGCAGCTGGAAAAAGGTTTGCTGCAGTTGACGGATGAAGGTGTGGCGCAATTGTTTACCCAGTTTGGTGGTAATAAAAAGATCATTGGCTGTGTGGGTGAGCTGCAGTTTGAAGTGATACAATACCGGCTGCTGCAGGAGTACGGGGCTTCGGTGCAGATGAACAGTCTGCCTTTTTACAAAGCCTGCTGGATCACCAGCAAAGACCCAAAGAAGCTGGAAGATTTTACCAAATACAAACAGGCAAATATTGCAGAAGATAAAGATGGACACCTGGTGTACCTAGCGCAAAGCGAATGGTTTTTAAATACAGAAATACAGAATAACCCAGATATTGAATTTCATTTTACCAGTGAGGTGCTTAAGTAGATTCTTTCAGGATAGCCTGGTTCTTTTAATTCATTGGTTTTACCTCTACAGCCGGCGGGCTGCGTAACTGGAACGCCGCTGCTTTTTGACCTTTGAAAAAATATGCTTCGCATTTTTTCAATCCCGATTTCATCGGAACCGGACAAAAAGAGGCGACTTATCCAGTTACTGGTTTAAACTAAAACCGATACTGCAAGCGTAATAATTAATTCGAATACCCCTATCAATTAAATGATAATCCGATAGAAAATTCTTCATTATATTCCTGTATAATTAAACGGTGTAATTGCTTTCAATTCTTTTTTTACTGCAGCAGAAACTTTTAGTGAAGTAATAAACTGATGGATGGCTTTTTTATCAATCGCAGCTTTGCCCCTGGTTAATTCTTTGAGTGCCTCATAAGGTTGCGGATAATTTTCTCTTCTTAAAATTGTTTGAATGGCTTCGGATACTACTGCCCAGTTATTGTCGAGGTCGGCATTGAGTTTTGGCTTGTTCAATACCAATTTTTCTATTCCTTTTTCAATTGATTTTACTGCAAGAATAGTATGTGCTATTGGCAGGCCGATATTTCTTAATACTGTTGAATCTGTCAAATCCCTTTGCATTCTTGATACCGGCAGCTTGGCGGAGAAGTGCTCCAGCAAAGCATTTGCAATGCCGAGGTTACCTTCTGCATTTTCAAAATCAATGGGGTTTACTTTATGCGGCATGGCACTGCTGCCTATTTCTCCCTTCTTGGTTTTTTGTTTAAAATAATCCATGCTGATGTAAGTCCAGGTGTCCCGGCAAAAATCCATCAGTATCGTATTGATCCTTTTGATGGCATCAAAATGAGCTGCCAGCGTATCGTAATGTTCTATTTGTGTAGTGTATTGCTGGCGCTGCAGGCCCAGTTTATCTTCTGTAAATTCATTGGCAAATTTTATCCAGTTGTATTTGGGGTAAGCCACATGGTGGGCATTAAAATTTCCGGTGGCACCGCCAAACTTTGCAGCAAAAGGTATGTAACTGAAAAGCTGGATTTGATTTTCCAACCTTTCTACAAATACCATCATCTCTTTTCCCAGCCGGGTGGGAGATGCAGGCTGGCCGTGTGTTTTAGCCAGCATTGGTACTTTGCTGTAATCATCTGCCATTTTATGAATGGCGTATTGCAGGTTTAAGATGGCGGGTAAATAATCATGTTCCACTGCATGTTTCCAGCTCAATGGAATAGCTGTATTATTAATATCCTGTGAGGTAAGTCCAAAGTGAATCCACTCTTTCAGTTGTAGGGCATTGCATTTGTCCAGTTGTAATTTCAGAAAATATTCCACCGCCTTCACATCATGGTTGGTTATCTTTTCTGTCTCCTTTATCTGTTCTGCATCTTCAATTGAAAAATTGGCGGCAGCATTTTGCAAAAATGTTTTTACAGCAGCAGGCAGTTTAAAAAATTTCTTTTCACCCAAAAACAAAAAGTATTCTACCTCTACCAGCACCCGGTATTTTATGAGGGCAAACTCACTAAAGTATTCGTCTAAATGCTGCAGTTGGTTGCGGTATCTTCCGTCGATAGGGCCAATGGCTGTGAGTGCTGATAGTTCCATAATAAAAATTAACAGCGCAAAGATAACGGCTGCTATTAATAAAAGTTCTGCTACCTGTATCTTTGCCAATATGAATGTTGATAAAGCGGAAAATCCTGTGACCCCTTTGAGGAACAGCAGCAAGATAAAAGTAGGTGCCGTAAGTTACCTGAATACAAAGCCCCTGGTGTACGGATTGGAAAGCGGCCTGATGAAAGATGAAGTGGAACTGCTGATGGATTATCCAGGAAAAATTGCACAGGCATTGCTGGATGATACAATTGATATTGGCCTGGTACCCGTAGCCATCATCCCCAAAATGAAAGAATATTATATGGATGCTGATTACTGTATTGCCAGCGATGGGGCAGTAGCCAGCGTATGTTTATTTAGTGATGTGCCGGTGGATAAAATAACTACGGTGCTGTTAGATTACCAAAGCCGTACTTCAGTTTTATTAGTGCAGTATTTGCTGAAAAAACACTGGAAGTTAAATCCCATATTTGAAAATGCAGGTGATGATTTTATCAGCCAGATAAAAGGCACTACTGCTGCGGTAGTTATTGGCGACCGGGCATTAAAGCAAAGAAAAATCTCCCCTTATATTTATGATTTGGGCCTTGCCTGGAAACAACATACCGGACTGCCTTTTGTCTTTGCCGCCTGGGTAAGCAATAAGCCAATGAGCAAACAATTCATTGCCGATTTTAATAAAGCCAATCAATTTGGCCTCGATCATTTGGCCGAAGTGGTGAAACAAAACCCCTTTACAGATTACGACCTGGAGAAATACTACACCGAAAATATCCAGTACCGCCTGGATGATAAAAAACGGCAGGGACTGCAGCAGTTTCTTGATTGGTGCATCGGAGTGGGAACGCTGAAAGCAGTCTGAGGCATATTGATTGACTACACATAGGGTCGGAACGCTTTTAGTGTTCTGAACCATATTGATTAAAATTGTACCAAACTACTTTCTTCCCATTGTACTAAAGACGCACTATTTTTCGTTGTATAGTCCAGTTTCAGGGGCTCTATCATTTATTATTTTTCCCTTATTTATTAATCCTGGTTAGAAAGTAATTGTTTAATGAAAAAGTTGCTGCTCATTGCTGCTTTTATTCTGTCGGTATCTTGCATATACGGTCAGGCATTGCCTGCTGCTAACCTGCTGAATGCACTTACACTAAAAGCCACCAAATTTGATGACTGGCTGGCAAAAAAGAAATTCTTTTTTACCAACACAACAAAGCATGGAGATACCCTTGTAAAGCTGTATGATTACAAAGCCGAGATCAAAAAAAAGAAACCGCTTGATTCGGTAAAGCGAAGTGTTACTCGGAGAGATAATAAAGATGAGTTTATACTCACTTATCAAACTGCTTCTATTGATGAGTTTGCTGATTTAATAACACAATTAAAGCAGGCTGGATTTTATTGCAGCCAGGATGAAGAAACTGGTGATACAAAACCATTGTTGTTTCAATACAGGGATGTAACAGTAACCACATTTACCGAAACAAAAGACAGTATCAGCAACTGCTTCTTGCTATTTTACAAAAAAACATTTCCCGATCCACAGGATATTAATTATGCTGATGACCTGCTTTGTTTTACTTCCCACGAATACCTTGTGCATTATTTTGGAGAAGAGAATGTAAAAAAAGACATCTATTATTTTTCAGGAAATGAACTGGCAAAATGTTCGGTATTGTTTTTAAATACAGGCAGGCAGGTGGTCTACATTTGGAATGATGAAGTGAATAAAAGGGATATTGCCAACCTGCTTTTTGGCGGCCAGCAAAGGCTTAAAAGCCTGATGGGCTCCGACAAATTTATTGCAGAAAGCAACTGGATATTTAAAAGCGGTATCCACGCCGGTATGCCCCTCTACGAACTGAGAATGCTGAATGGCGGCGATATAAAATTTTACGGCAGCAGTTCTGTCAACGCAGGCATAGTAGTACCCGACAATGCCGGAAAAATAAATTTTAAAAAAGAAGAGATAATTTTAGGCTGTATGAATTGCAGTGACGGAAAATTTGCTTCCTCAGCTATCTTAAATGCCGATGATGCACTTACTGAAGGAAAAATTTTATTTATACTCTCTGTAATATTAAAGCCCGACCCCGATAATAAACGCTCTGTACAATCTACCAGCCCTGCAATGGTTACTAAGTAATTTTTATTTTCATAAAAAATGCTTTGCAATGGCAGTGTATAATGTTTTGATAAATTCTGGCAACTGATGGTAAATATGGTATAGAGGGTTATTTTTGCACTGTGCAGCAAATAAAAGAATCAAATTACCCGGCCATCAAAACAAGTAACTGGGGTATTGCATTAGAAAATACCCGGTTTCGCAATAAAATCATTGCAGGCCTGCTGATGTTTACTTTTATATTATTGCTGTTTCCACATTATTTTGCTTTTATCGAAGCTAGAAATGGATTGGTGCTGAACGACCGGTTGCTGGATTATTTAACTCCACATGATTTTTCAATTCCTATTTTTATCATCATCTGGTCCACCACCATACTGCTCATCATCCGCTGTGTCAATCAACCGGCTATTTTTTTACAGGTTATTTACTGCCTGGTAATACTTAGCGTTGTAAGAATGATTACCATTTACCTGGTGCCATTAAATCCTCCGGCAGGACTGATCGTAATAAAAGATCCTTTAACCAGCCTTACTTATGGCGGCAAAGATGTGTTCATTACCAAAGATCTTTTTTTCTCCGGTCATACTTCCAATATGTTGATGATGGCATTGTGTTTTCAAAAAAGGACGGATAAATGGCTTGGCTTTATTGCTGCTTTTTTAGTAGGCATTTTGGTGCTGTTCCAGCATGTTCATTATTCCATTGATGTAATTGGAGCTTTAGTAATTACATTCTTTCTAGTGAAGCTGGGAAAAAAATTGGCTGATCATTAATTCAGGAATCATTCTCATTCCCTTGTTGCCAAATAATTATAGTCTTCTAAAATTTTTTCTAAAAAATCAATGGCGTACATATCGGTAGGCACTTTTAGTACATCCTGCACTTTAAAAGCTACCCGGTTACACATTTCGTAACTGTTGCTTTTTCGTGCCTGTGTAATTACGCCTTTGATGGTATTGATATCCCGGTCGCTGAGTTTCATCACCTCAGGGAAAATTACTTTGTAATCGTTTTGTGCCACCTGTTGAAAAATGGTATCATGTACCGTTAGGTTCGATTTGGTATTTACCACTACGGTACCGGCAACAAGGTCGCCAAGGCGCTGGCTTTTTGCTGATATTACCATTACAATAATGGAAGTAATGCCACCCAATAATAAGAATCCGAAACCAATAAAACCATTGTGCCAAAAAAGGGTAAAAATGATAAAGCCCCACTCATAAAACCGCAGGAACCAACGCAGCAGATACTGTCCCAGCGTGGGTTCGCCGCCATCGAGGCTTACTACTTTTATGCTCAGTACTTTTTTGCCAAGTGTTTGCCCACCCAGCCACAACTCACTGAGTAAGGTATAAAAAAGCATCGGCAGCAGTATCACCAATATCACAAATCCGATGCTGCCCTCACCAAGCCTGAAACCACCAAACAATAGGTACAGCATGCTCAGCATGTAAGTAATCAGCAGGATAAAATCAATAAGGTAAGCCAGGAGCCTTTTATGAAATTCGGCCACTTCAAATTCAATATCAATATTAAAGGGTGTGGCTATTTGTATTACAGGCATGCTACAAATTAATTGTTTTAAATTGAAAAAATAAAATTGGGTATTAATAAATGTAATGGATTGTATATTCAATCTATACAAGCTTTGTTGGTTTAGCAGAGGCTTGCATTAATTTTTTTTGTTTTAACAAGTAACCGGGGAGGCAAAAGCAATAAATTGGGAGAACTAAGCTATAGCAAACATCATTTCAAAATAAATAGTTGACAGTAAAAATACAAATTAACATCAGCCCGGATTTTGAATAGATAAATTCTTTATTTTTAACACATGCGTGAGGGAATGTTTATAAAAAGAAATGTTGATAAATGGAATCAATATCAGCAGGAGGAGACGAACGACCCGGATGAAACTGCAGAACGTTTTGTAACCCTGGTGGACGATCTCTCTTACGCCAAAACATTTTATCCGCAAAGCAAAGTTACCCGGTGGATCAATGGCATTGCTGCCAATATTTATCTCAACATTTACAAAAACAAAAAAGAAAAATATTCCCGTGTGTTCCTCTTCTGGAAGTACGAACTGCCTTTGCTGTTTAAACGATATCACAAAATTTTACTCTTTACTTTTTTATTATTTGCTGCATTTGTTTTCATCGGGGTATTCAGTTCCATGAAAGATGAAACCTTTATCAGGGGCATACTCACCGATGAGTATGTGGAAATGACAGAAAGGAATATCAGCAACGGTGATCCCTTTGGTGTGTATAAAGATGACAATCCATTCACCATGTTTGTAACCATTGCCATCAACAATACTTCCATTGCTTTTTTAATGACAATCGGCGGCATGTTATTGGGTATCCCCACTTTATTTTCCATGTGGCAAAATGGATTGATGCTGGGTTGTTTTCAGTATTTGTTTTTTGCAAAAGGTTTGGGCTACCAATCCATCATGGTTATCTGGATACATGGCACACTGGAAATACTGGCCCTGATCATTTCCTCCACCGCAGGTTTTATTATTGCCCACAGTATTTTATTTCCTGGTACTTACAGCAGGATGCTTTCTTTTAAAAGAGGAATTAAAGATGCGCTGAAAATTATGATTGTGCTGGTGCCTGTTTTTATCATGGCGGCTTTTTTTGAAAGTTATGTTACGCATTTAATGAGTAACACTTACGGCAATGAAAAGAATGCAGGTATCCCGGTGTGGGTGAGTGCAATCATACTGGCACTTTCACTTAGTTTTATTGTATGGTACTTTGTAATTTACCCGATACAACTGCACAAAAAAAATAACATTCAACAATCAGCCAATAACAAACCGTAACCGTATCTCATCAATGAAGTGGTATCAATTTTTTCTTGTCTTTACCCTGTTACTGTTTTGCAGTTTGCATCCGCAGTGCCAGCAGAAGCAAAATTATGTGTACCAGGATACTGCTATTTTACACCCCGATGAGCAGGAAGGCACCGCAACCAATCCTGCGGAAGATATTGAAAGTGATGAAGGAAAATCTACCGTCATTTATGCAGATACCAGCCTTGTAAATAATCAATTGGTGCTGTCGGCAGATTCTTTGCGGTTGCTAAAAAATGACAAATCATTTGCGTATGCCAAAGTGCTGGACAGTTTGCTGAAAGATTACCAGGACAGGCAGAAAGTGAAATACAAAGAAGAGCCTTCTTCTTTAGACCTCTTCTTTGCAGCCGAACTGACTAAAATATTTTTCTGGATAATTGCTGTTGCCTTCATTGCATTTATTGTTTACAAATTATTTTTTACAAAAGGTTTCTTTCAGCACCAGACTGCAAAATCTAATGTGACAGTACTGGATGAAGATGAAAAAGACCTGTCGGCAAATACAGATTATGACAGCATGGTATCAAGGGCCGTAACAAATAATAATTACCGCCTTGCGGTGAGATATCAATATCTCCGTGCACTGCAAAAATTAGCCGCAGCAGGTGCTATTAATTTTTCGGTTGATAAAACCAATGCGGCTTACATCCGGGAACTTTCCGGCAAATTGTATAAAAATGAATTTGCATCGCTTACGCTGCATTACGAATATATTTGGTATGGAGCATTTGCAATAGATGAAGCTGCTTATACAAAACTGGCGGCCAGGTTCAAACAATTAAACAGCAGTTACTAAACAGGATTGAGAAAAATTATAACATACCAGTTTTATATTTTACTGTCAGCAGCAGTATTATTTTCCTGTGGACAGCGGGGGCGTATTCCTTCATTAAAAGAAACTTTTTCAAAGAATGATCAAAATCCATTTGGCACTTATGTGGCACACCGGCAGCTGGCAGAATTATTTTATAAAAATGATATCCTCATAAAAAAAACAAAGCTGTCCACCGGGCTGCATGCTAATTTTGATACCGCCTCTCTTTATGTTAGTATCAGCAAAAATTTTTTTCTCAGTACAGATGAATTGAATACAATGCTCAGCTTTGTAAGCAGCGGCAACAGCATGTTCATCAGCAGTGAGCACATTGATACTTCCTTTTTAAATACCATCGGAATTTCTCAAAACAAATTGGCTGGTGACTTTGCCAATCTTGAAATGCAGCTGAAAAATACGGCAGTAGGATTGCAGGCTGCTTATTATTCTGATGCTGAATTGTTTGGTTATTATTACCTGCCACTCAATAATTATTTTAATATTCCGGAAACTGATTCTTTGTCAAAAGTCCTTGGTATTAATGAAGATGGTAAGGCTAATTTTGTACTGCAGTTTTATGGTAAGGGCCGTTTTTATCTTCATTGCGAACCAAAGGTTTTCAGTAATTATTTTCTGCTGCAAAAAAATAATTACCGCTACCTGCAAAATGCTTTTTCTTTTATACCGGCAGTACCCGATCATATTTTTTGGGATGATTTTTATAATAAAAGAAATACTCCGCCCGGGCCAAAAGGAGAAAAAACAGGGATAGCTGTATTGCTGCAATACCCGGCAATGGCCTGGGCTTTCTGGCTCGTGGTATTATTGCTTTTACTGTATGTATTGTTTGGCAGCAAGCGCCGGCAGCGGATCATCAAACCGGTATCACCCAATATCAATACTTCGGTAGCATTTACCGAAACGGTTGGCCGCCTGTACCTGCAGAAAAAAGACAACCGCAATATTGCCGACAAAATAATCACTTATTTTTTTGAACATATCCGCAACCAGTATTTTTTAAATACCAATAATTTCAATGAAGAATTTATCAGCACACTCAGCCGCAAAAGCAATGTACCCAAACCGGATACAGAAAAATTATTTACTCTAATTTACAGGGTGCAGCAGTCTGCAGAAATAGACGACCAGCAATTATTATCACTCAACCAGCAAATAGAAAATTTTTATAAACACAAAAAATAATGGAAGAAAATATTTTTGAACAAAGGCTCCCCCTGAACGATTTGCAGCAAAGCATAGAAAGTATCAGTACAGAGATCAGTAAAGTAATTACCGGCCAGCATCAAATGCTCGACCTGCTGCTGACAGGCCTGCTTTGCGACGGGCATATTTTGATTGAAGGTGTGCCCGGTGTGGCAAAAACACTGACGGCAAAACTGATGGCAAAGATCATTGATGTTGATTTTTCCAGGATACAGTTTACTCCCGACCTGATGCCAAGCGATGTAGTGGGCACTTCTGTATTCAACAGTAAAGAAGGTGATTTTAAATTTAAGAAAGGCCCGGTGTTCAGCAATATTATTCTCATTGACGAGATTAACCGGGCACCTGCAAAAACACAGGCCGCCCTGTTTGAAGTGATGGAAGAAAGGCAGGTAACCGTAGACGGTGTGACACACGAAATGCAGTATCCATTTATTATTCTGGCCACACAAAACCCGATAGAGCAGGAGGGTACATACCGCCTGCCGGAAGCACAGTTGGATCGTTTTATTTTTAAGATTGATGTACAGTATCCAACCTTGCAGGAAGAGATCAGCATTTTAAATAACCAGCAGGGAAGAACACAGGCACAATTGCTCAGTGAAGTAAATAAAGTATTATCACCACAGGATATTCTTCAATTCAGAACACTCATTCAATCAGTAATTGTAGAGCCAAGGCTGATAGAATTTATTGCCCGGATAGTCAATGAAACCCGTAACAATCCTGCCTTGTACCTCGGTGCTTCACCAAGGGCATCGCTGGCAATTTTAAGAGCAGCCAAAGCCACTGCAGCCCTCAGGGGACGTGACTTTGTAACACCGGATGATATTAAAGAAATGGCTCCACCGGTACTAAGGCACCGCATTATCCTTACACCCGAAAAAGAAATGGAAGGCATCACAGCAGATGAATTGATTGA
>JANMJU010000195.1:0-8027 GCA_031371545.1 Chitinophagaceae bacterium | reverse complement strand
GGCCATCACAAACTGGTCGGGATGTTCCCAATATCTTTCCCGGAAAATTTTGCCAGGGCTTTTTAATTGCTGAATAGTTACCGTTACGTTTGCCTTCTCTTCTATATCATTCAGGTTAGTACTTCTTACCAAAATATTTTTAAGACTGTCAGCAGGTAATTTATCCGCCAGTTTTATTTCCAGCTGCAATGATTGATAAGCCACTGCCACAGAAGTTTCGCCGCTTCTTGTTTCACCATTGATGTCGGTAACGTCGGCGCTTAGTTCAAAATAAAAAGTTGGCTGGTCTTTTTTATTGATGCTTTCATCAGGCAATGCTTTGAAAGTAATTTTGAATTCACCTTTGCTATCGGTAGTGGCTGTACCATTGGTTATTTCCACTTCTTCATTTCTGCCATAAGGCACACGGCTGCCGCCTCCTTTGCGAATGAAACCTCCGCTCCAGCCAAACCAAATTGGGTAACGCACCTTACGAACCACCCTGTATTTTACTGTAGCGCCATCAACATTGTTGCCGGCATAAGCTTTGGCAGTGCCGGTTACTTTAATGCTGTCATTCAACCGGTAACTGCCTTCCGGTTTTTTTATTTCGGTAAAAAATTTTGGCCGCTTGTATTCTTCCACACTAAAACTTTGGTAACCGTTAGCAGCAGAATCATACAAACTAAACTGACCGTTCAAAGCACCTTCCGGCAATTTGAAACTGCCATGATAAGAACCGTATTCATTGGTTATCATTTTCAATTCACTCACTTTTTGTCCGTTGGCATCTTTCAATTGTATGCTGCTGTTAAAAGCAGCCAGCACTTTGCTGTCAGCAGCTTTGTTTCCTTGTTGTAAAACAATGCCTTTAAAGTAAACCGTTTGGCCAGGGCGGTAAATAGAACGGTCGGTAAATAAAAAAGTACGGGACTTCAGATCCGTTTGCTGATCTGGATAATAAGTATTGTTGTAGTTGTTGTCATCTAAAAATAATTCATCATCACCGGTAGAAAATTGCATTGTAAAATTCCTGTACTCTTTCGTTTTTGTTATTTTAATGTAACCATTTTTGTCTGCTGTGTATTGCTCTTTTTTAGTGTCTTCATACTGGTTGCTGTTGTAATTATATTTTGATTCCCATACCTGCACTTTGCTGTTGGCAAGTGGTTGGCCATTTTCCCTGTGCAGTACAAAATATTCATTTTCGTTGTTGTGGATGTAGCTGATGTTGCTTACATAAGTAAGTTGCCTGACAATGATATTTTTTTGTAACGAAAAATTTTCCTCCACACTTGCCAGGATAAAATACACGCCACTATTTAAAGCATCCACTTTTATTTCTGTTGAATGTTCCTGGTAATCGAGAGGGTCTGGAAGCGCTACTGTCCAGCTTTTTATTGGTTTCAATGCAACAATACCCTGCCATAATTTTTCATCATCACGACGGTCCATTTTTTTAATTTCTTCTTTGGAAGTTTTGATAATTCGGAAGAAAATATTTTTAGCATTTTTATATTTCACCAATGTGCGGAAGGGCTGCTGCGGCACATTCACTTTTTCTGTTTCCAAACTCAATGATGGTTGCAAAATACTGTTGAGCAAGTTTTGTGCATTGATGCCGCCTTCGCTTTTTGCATATTTTTTCACTGCCAGCTCACACAATTCTTTTGCTCTTTTTATTTCGTACTGGTTATCTGTTTTGGTAAAAGGCTCAAAGTCCTGTCCTTTATCGTAATAAATTTTTGCCCTTAAATACATGGCCTGTGCAGCCGCTTCATTGCCTGAAAAATTATCTTCAATGTTTTTCAGTGCGGCTTCGTACAATTTTTCTTTGTCCTCATTTACGGCATACTGGTACACAAAATTTAAACGCTTTAAATCGGCATCCAGTAAAGCATCCTTTTTTGCATCTGCAATATGAAAACTTAAAATATTCTTCAGCAAATTGAGGGCATGATAATGTAAGGATGCACTGTCTTTGGTTTTGAAAAAATGTTGTGCAAATTCAGCAGCCGGTGCAAATGCTTTGGAATCATTAATGATAAATTGATAAGCCGGTTTGGTTAAATCATTTTCATCCGTCATAAAATAATCCAGTGCCCGGTGGGCTAAAAAATCATACAGGGTGGGGCGTAGGTTCCGGGTGTTTTCTCCTTTGATGATGATGGCATCAAAGCCTTCCAGCTTTGTTATTTTTAACACCGGTTCACTCTTTGCATCCACTGATGCTTTGTACAGTTTGGTGATGCTGGCATGCAATTTATCGAGGCTCCAGGTGCTGATATCTTTTGCTTTTTCATTGGCCAATTTTGTACGGTCGTAAAATTGGTAGCGGTTGTTTTGCAGGTACTGCCAAAACATTTCTGCCTGCATACTTTGCAAAATATTTTTAGCCGGAGCTTTTGCTTTGGCAATTAAAGTATCCACAAAAAAAATATTGTTTTCATTGCTGCCTTCCTCCACCATGTTGCGGTATTTTATTTGGTACATACAGCTTTTTATTTGCTGGGCATCGTTGTTCTCTTTTATTGCCAGCTGATAAATGCCCATTACTTCCTGCAGGGCAGATTTGGTAAGGCCTTTCTTTTCCAGGCTGTCTATTTTTTTCCATTGCTTACTGTAGCTGTATATTTTTTGAGCCATGGTTGTTTGCAGTAATGCTGTGGTTAATAACAGCAGCAGGGAAATTTTTTTGAAAAACATAATAGATTTATTTAAGTACAAGATACAATTTGTTGATTAGCGGTTGCATCTAAATATGCTAAAATTGATTTGCTTTAATGAGATGTTCGGATATGTTGAATTACACAATATTGCTATTTCTTTTTTAGGCAATTACCCAGTCCATTTACGATACCCTGTATTTCGGGTGCTGCAATAATTTATATTTGTTGCAATAAAATAAAACTGCATGAGCAACGAAGCATATTCTATTCCTATCCGCTACCGAAAAATGGAAAACCTGCACATTGTTTTCTGGTTGTTTAAAGACATCAGCTGGTGTATGATTTGGCGGCCATTGGGTATTGCAATGATTGTTCCTACGCTGGCCATTGCAATCATCATCGCTTACCGTACTCGCCAATACATGAGTGAAGTGTGTCATAATCTTGCCATCGTATTTTGGATTACGGCCAACTCTTACTGGATGATCAGTGAGTTTTTGCATTTTGATAACAACCTATTATTTGGTGAATATACTTTCAAACATTTAGCAATCATTCCTTTTACAATTGGAATTTTATTGCTTGCATTTTATTATTTGGTATGGCGGCCACGGTATAAAGATGAATTGGAAACGATGTGATACTGGGTCGGGACACTACATGCGGCCTGAACCATAAAGGATATTTTAAAACCGAACAATCCCATTCTTCACTGCATACATCACCAGCCCCACCCTTGTTTTTACATTCAGTTTTTCAAACAGCCCATCCCGGTAGCTGTCGATGGTTCGTGGGCTTACAAATATTTTATCTGCAATTTCTTTATAGGTTAATTCGGTGCAGGCCTGTTTTAAAAATTCTGTTTCTCTTTCATTCAGTTCTACCAGGTTTTTTATATCACTGCTTTCATCGCCCAGGCTGTTGATAGCGTGGATAAGCTTGCCGCTGATGAGATCGGAATAGTGAAAACCTTTAGTGAGTACGGAATCAATAGCGGCCTGTAACTCTTTAGGGTCGCAGTCTTTGAGGATATATCCTTTGGCCCCACATTTCAACATGCGGATGATGGCACTTTCATTATCATACATGCTCAATGCCAATACTTTTATTTCGGGATGATTTTGCCTGATCCATTGTGCAGTTTCGTAGCCATCCATTTCAGGCATGTTGATGTCGAGCAATACAAGGTCGGGGTGGTTGGATGGATTTAATTTTGTAATAAAATCTTTTCCATTGTCTGCCTCAAACAATACATTGTAGCCAAGATTTTTTACCAGGCTGCACAATCCGTTTCGTAATAAAATATGATCGTCTGTTAATACAATATTTGCCATGGAGATGGTTGATGGTTAATGGTTAATTGTTAATGGCTGTTGGTTGATTATTCACAATTGACAATTCACGATTGACAATTCACTTTTCCAATTCAACAGTAATGCTGGTGCCATTACCGGATGTTGAAAGTATCAAAAATTTTCCACCTATCAATGCTGCCCGGTTCTGCATGTTTTTTAGGCCAATGCCGGTGTGGGAAGATTGCAGCGCCATGCTGTTAAACCCAATCCCGTTATCAGCAATGGTTAAGCGAAACAGTGCCGGCTCAAACTGCAGCTGTACCGTTATCATTTTTGCTTTGGAATATTTTACTGCATTGTTAAGCGACTCCTGCACTATGCGGAAGAGCACCATTTCTTTTTGCGGATCCAGCCGGTATTTTGTACCGGTGATGTTGAAACTGGTTTCAAATTGTTTGGTGTTTTGCAAAATCCGCAGTTCGTTTTCAATGGCTTGCTGCAGGCCAATCTCGGAAATTTTTTCTCCATGCAGGCTGCGGCTGAGATCCCGTAAATCGTTGATGGCTTTGCTTACCAGTTGTTTGGTATCGTCCACCTTGGTTTGGGTGGCTTCATCAATGCTGCTGGGAAAAGTATTGAGGTGCAGTTTGGCAAGGCTGAGCACCTGGCCAATGTTGTCGTGTATTTCTTCGGAGATGGTTTTAAGGGTTTGCTCCTGTATTTCTATTTGGGTTTGGAGGAGTTCCTGTTGGAATTTTGTTTTCATTGATACCTTTTCATTTTGAAATGAAATTGACTTTTTTTGATACTTAATAACGAAAATGAAGATGAATAAAAGGATAATAAAAGAAAAGCAAGTAGCCCCGAGTATTATAATTATTATGGAATCCATTTTTCTTTTGTGAAAGTTATTAAAAAAAGGATACATCCTAAACTTAAAAAAATATTATGCACCATCCATAATACACCCACATTCTTTTCTGACACAATTGATAAGTAATGGTAGCTGATAAATATAAAAAAACAACTGCCAAAATAAATTAATATTCCTGCACCTGCCCAAAAATCTTTAAGGCTCAGCAAATTATTTGAGGGTAATTTATCAATGAGGCTATGAAAGCTTAGCAAACAATAGGTAACTATAAAGAGGCTGCCTAAGGCATATGAATAACTGTTAAAAGTATTATAGGGCTGAATAAATACTGCATTTAGAATGGCAAAAATAATGAAGCAGCTAAAACTGATTTTGATAAGGGTTTTTATTTTTTTTGATTTAAGTATTTTATAAAAATAAACTGAATATAATATTTGCACCAATACGCAGTTAATGTGATACAGCCAATGATTGTTTACTTCAATATCCTGCAGGTAATTTGCCCACCAATTTAATATTACCTGTAAGCACAAAAAAGTAAGAAGGATGAAATCAATAAAAACTGGTTTCATCCTTCTTAAGGAAAAATTTAAAATTGCTAATAAGAGTGTTATCAGTGGAACTGAAATGTCAAGGTAAACCCATATATAATACCAGCCGCTCATTATTACCCATAACATTTGTCAGCATCACTTAATTCTATTCCAGGTCCACATTTGGGTGGATACGGGCATCCTGCCAAGGCAAGACTGATGTTTTGAATTAATATATCTCCATCAGCACCTGCTTTTGTTTCTTCCGAAAATACGGGAAACGCATAAACTACCGGCAGTTGGTCTGCATCAAATCCCGGTGTAAAGGCAAATCCTTTCAAGTGTTTATTAGAGGTGGGCTGCATATGCTCAAATTTCTTGATCAATGCTCTAAGTTTTTCTACTGTAAAGTAGTACTGGTTTGTGTGGTGCATAAAAATTGATTTTTTGGTTTAAGATTTAATTGCACACCAAATGTCTAACATCCTTTTCACACTACCAACGGTGTTTTCACCAAATCTTTCCGGTGAAAACACCGTAAAATTTTCCGTGAAAACACCGTTGCACAGCCGCCATCCCCACCGCATTTTTGTACAGGCAAATTGATACAGGCAAAATTGTAACAGCAATATAAAGGCTATCAACTTGCTCAAATACAGTTCTTATAAAGACAATGCTTATACAAACTGGTGCAGGTATGGCGGAATAAGAAAATATTAAAACGGGAAGGCGTAATGCAAGTTGCCAGCCTTTGATGGATTGCCGAATCTTACAATTGCAATAAAATTTAGAAACCTTAAAATTATGTTTATGAAAAAGATGTTTTTTTTATCAGCCTTATTAACTCTTGTGTCAATATTTTCTTACGCACAAAAAGCTTTTGATACTACAGGGAAGTATTTTATTGATTATAATTTTGCAAATGGTGTATTGACACCATTAACTCCATTCATAAAACCGGAAGTATATAAACCTGTTGTAATTAGGATTAGAAATATAAACAGAACTATTTACAAAATACGGGTAGAAGTAAAAGATTCAATATTAGCTTCATCAGAACCCCAAGGCATTTTAGCTCAAATAACTGGGTTTAAAACTACTTCATTACCAACTACCAGTACCCCCAGGGATATTGAAAAAGCAGCCGATGGGAAAAAAGACGACAGCCTTGATGTTAGCAAAGATAAAACTAAACAGAAGGTTGCAAAAAGAGCTGTGAACACTTTTATTAGTAAAAGCAAAGCGCCTGATCCAATAAAGGCTCGGCAATCAGTTGAAACATTATTAAATAGCAATAGCTTTAGTTTTATTTTACCAGATGAAACTAAGCCCACATTATCTAAAGAAGATAAAACATATGAATATACAGAAAAAGTAAAGGATGTAAAAGCATCAAAAGGGAAACGAAAAAAAATTACAGAAAAGAAAATAGTTACAAATAATAATCTTAATTCGGAAGAACAAAAAAGTGCTGAAAGTGCAGCTCAGCTAAAAATTACTTACGAATACATAATACAAATACTAAATGACACAATTGCGAAATGCAATGAAGATATACGTGAGCTTGCAACTTTACAAGGGATTCTCAAAAATGAACTCCTTACCTATCAAAATGAAGATGCTTTTATTAACACTAAGCAATCACTGGCTACTTTAGCCAGTCTTAAAAACAAATTGAATATTATAGAAGCACAACATATTGTTGCTGATTATTTAAGTATACAATTGAAAGAAGTACTTAGCGATACCTTAATAAATAAGAAGAACAGGGCTGTATTAAGTGCATACCAGGGATATCTCGATACAACAATTGCAAGGTTAAAAACAGAAGATAAATTTAAACAAATTAATGCCGCTATCTCAGCATTGCTTAGCATGGCGCATGAAGAATTTTTTACTTTCATTTCTGCTCCTTTCATTCCATTTGGTGATATGGTTACATTTAAGGTTATTATTGAGTCTGCTGATTCAGCCAGTCTTACAATAGATAATCGCAAAACATTCGAGCTACCCATATTTACAAAGCACCGCTTTCGATTTGATTTCAGCACTGGTTTGTCTTTTGTCGGAGGGTTATCAAACCATGTTTACAGAACTACTCCTTATCTAACAGATGCCAACACTCTGGAATCTACTGACAGTTTGAGAGTGCAGGAAAACCCAAGAAATGAAAAACTAAAACCCATTGTTTGTGCATTTATTCATGGGGGGTTTGACATTGGCAAACAATGGAAGCCATTAATTACACTCGGGGCATCTCTAAATACAGAGAACTTTGACATTTCTACAATTGTATTGGGGATGGGAGCAATGCTGGGAAGGGCTGATAGGCTGATTATTAGTGGTGGCTTAGCTTTCAAAAAAACATCAGTCATTGATCCAAAATATCAAGTAGGCAAGGCATATAAGAAGGCTAATTTTGCAAATCAGGAAGTGCCAGTATTGGATCAGTTTAAAACAGGTTGGTTTTTTTCGGTTTCAACGTTGTGCGTGTGTGCAACGCTGTGGTGGTGGCTGCGTGGCTTGAGGCAAAGTGAGTGAGGCCCCGATTGCACGGCTGACCGAGGTCTGAAAAATGGGGGGAATACGTCGCTGGCGGGGATTTTTTTTTGGTTTTTTTTTTTTTTGTTGTTGGTTTGGTTGGTTTGGTTGGGTGTCGTGTGCGCCGGGACCGTCC
>JANMJU010000155.1:0-2140 GCA_031371545.1 Chitinophagaceae bacterium | reverse complement strand
AGCAAAACCGAGTACGTTGTACCAATAAGAAAAAAAGTTTGAATGATAATAGTCCTACGCCATGGTTCGTGGCACACGAAACATTTTTATTTGCATTCGTGTGCCACGAACCATGGCAGAAGACCTGGCAAATGTGGTTGGGCTAAACAAGTGAAATATTAAATCGTAAAAGAAAGCTTTCACTTAAAATGATAAGGCAAATTCACAACAGCTTAAATATTCCAACAGAGGTTTTAATTCAAGCATGCTAAAAGCACTTCTGCTAATATGGTTCTTGCTATCACACAACGCCATGGCCAAGCGTCGTTACTGAAATAGCTTTGTTCTCAGCATAAAAAAAAGTCGCTAAAAAATTTATTGACTATTGATGGAAAAATGTCCAGTGTTATCAGCATCCTGGTATTGTAAAAAAAATACAGGTACCTTTTTTTATTTCGCTTTCCACACGAAGTGTTCCGCCATTTTGAGCAACAAAATCTTTTACCAATTTTAACCCAAGCCCTGAGCCCTGTTCATTATTGGTACCGGCCACAGTGCTGGCATTGGATTTAATAAAAAGATTTTCACTGGTGGCTGCTTCCATTCCAATCCCTGCATCCATAACACCTACTTCCACCATCTCATCTTTTCGTTCAGCAACTATACTTACCATTCCTCCCTCGTAACTGAATTTAATGGCATTGGTAACTAGATTTTGAAGAACAGAACGCAGCATCAATGCATCTGCAGTTACATAAAGATCTACTGATAATTTATTTTCAAGAACAATATTTTTTTGAGCGGCATTCGCTTTCAACAATTCAAAACTCTGGTGCACTGCTGCAACCAACTGAAGCCTTTCGGGGTATAAAGTTGTTTTATCCTGTTGCACCCTGGCCCATTCCACCAGTTCATTCAGTTGCTGAAGAATATTTTGAGCACTGCGATGAATAATTTTGGCAAATGGCTGAACCTGCTCATAATTATGATCTTCAATATCGGTGCTTAATTCTTCTGATGCGATGAGTAAAGAGGTTAAAGGATTGCGGAGATCATGAGAAATAACCGACAGGAATTTATCTTTTGATAAACTAAGATTTTTTAATTCATGGTTCAGGTTCTCCAGTTCGCTGGTTCTGTCGAGCACCCGTTTTTCAAGATGCTGATTTAAGTTCAGCAGGTCATCATTTATCCTAATCAGTTTTTCTTCCTGTTGTTGTAAAAGCCGGGCTTTTTCAAAAAGTTCTTCATTGGCCATTTTCAATTCCTCTTTCTGAGCAATTAACACTTCGGATAAAATAATTAAATCGGCTGCCCGTTTTTCTTTCTCTTCATTTTGAAATACCAAATCTTTGTTGGCAATGATTAAAGCGGCGGCGTGTATTTTTAATTTTTTGGCAATCAGTTCTTTTTCCTTCCGCTCTTGCGTATCCTTTAATGCCCGGTTTATTTTTGGAGACAGTGTAAATAATTTGTCCTTGGGAGTATAATCGGTAACCCCATCCTTTATCAGCTCAACAGCATTTTCCTCTCCAATAACACCCGAAACAATAATAAAAGGAATGTGAGGAAATATATTTTGCTTGATGCGGAATGCGGTAACAGCATCAAAAGATGGAAGTGAATAATCTGATAATATCAGGTCTGGATTAAAATTTTGAAGTGCCTGTTCAAATGCAGCTTTTGTTTGAACAATTTCTGCAGTAAAATCCAATCCGGATTTTTTTAATTCACGATGAAGCAAATCAGCATCCACCTGGTTATCTTCAATAATCAATATTTTAAGCGTGGCTGGCATTATTGTATAGTATTGCGATGCTGGTAATTGTTTTAATTAATTATTTTTTATTAGTGTTCAGGTTCACTTAAAATCATCCAGTATAATCCAATTTCTTTAATGGCAAGAAAAAAATTATTGCTGTCAACAGGTTTTACGATATAGCTGTTGGCGCCCAGGGCATAGCATTTTTTTATGTCCGGGTCTTCTTTGGAGGAAGTAAGAATTACTACGGGGATGGATTTAAGATCTGGATCTGATTTTACTTTTTCCAGTACCTGCATTCCAGATACTTTTGGCATCTTAAGGTCAAGCAATATCAGTTTAGGAAATTCACTGCTGTTCCGCAAAGCATACAATCCTTTGCAATAAAGAAAATCAAAC
>JANMJU010000146.1:0-6505 GCA_031371545.1 Chitinophagaceae bacterium | reverse complement strand
TTCTTAATTCCTTTTGTCATTTCCCATTTCATGTTCTTTGTCTTTGTCGTAAGCTCTAATAATTGCTTTTACTAATTTATGCCTTACCACATCTTCTTCATCCAATTCTATATGAGCTATGCCATCCACATTTTTCAAAATACGCAACGCTTTGTCAATACCACTACGCATGTTTTTAGGCAAATCAATCTGGGTGGGGTCACCTGTTATAATCGCCTTGGCATTGGCTCCAATACGGGTAAGAAACATTTTTAACTGTCCGTCATTTGTATTTTGTGCTTCATCTAAAATGATAAATGCATTGTCTAATGTTCGGCCTCTCATATAAGCCAACGGAGCAATTTCAATAGTTCGGGTAGTCATATAATATCCCAGTTTATCCGCAGGAATCATATCATCCAGTGCGTCATACAAGGGGCGTAAATATGGATCAATTTTTTCTTTAAGGTCACCAGGCAAGAAGCCTAAGTTTTCACCTGCTTCCACCGCCGGCCTGGTTAAAATAATTTTCTTAACCGATTTGTTTTTTAAAGCCCTTACGGCTAAAGCAACAGCAGTGTAGGTTTTACCGGTACCTGCAGGGCCAATTGCAAATACAATGTCGTTTTTATCAACTGCAGTCACCATTCTTTTTTGATTGGCAGTTCGGGCTCTTACTGTTTTTCCATTGGGACCAAAAACCAATACTTCATTGGGGTTACGGTCAATAAAATTGTCAACCACCTGTTGATCATCACCGCCCAATATTTGCTCAAAATAATTTTCACTCATGTGTCCGTTACGTTCTATGTACTGAACAATGAGGTCAATCTTTTCTTTGGCATCTACAATTTGTTCGGGGGCTCCACTCAATTTAACTTGTGTACCACGACTTAAGATTTTCAGCAGGGGGAATTTCTTTTTGAGGATATCCAGTTTGCCATTGTTAACGCCAAAAAACTCGATGGGGTTAACAGATTCGAGGTTGATGATGGTTTCTGTCAATGTACTTTTTGTTTAGGTTTACAAATGTGGTGAGGTACTTACTTTTTGAATTACATTCATTGTATCAAATTTAATAGTTTGCTGCCGATAAGCAGGTATATTACTTATACACACAATGTTAAAAACAGAAATAGAATTTTACCTTAATTCAGCTACCCTCCTGATATTAAAACGGTAAATGCAATTATTTATTATCAGGTTAATGGGCTTTAGTCAAGAGTATTTTAGCTCTGTCAATTTGCAGGCAAATGTAGCTACACTTCAACCCAGGTATGGTCTGCAAGCAGCTTTACCGGTGCTATGAATGATTGGTAAGGCCCGGCATTTCCTCCATATTCCCTTGGGCTTATTAAAGAGAGGGTATGGGAAGAATCATTTTTTTGATATAAAAAATAAGTATGACCTATTACAGGGACAAAACTCAGTTTGGCATTGTAAATAACCATGCTCAACTCTTTACGCATCTGTATTTCCCTGGCCTGGATGGCGAGCAGCTCAATCTGTTTTCGGATCTGCTCCAGTTGCATATTGGTTTGTTCTTCCATTGCAGTTAAAGCTTTATGCCTGATTACACCTTCTTCTGTTGCTTTTACTACAGCACCACTCACCGAAGTGGAATAGGGGATAACACTTAACTGTTTGTGGTATATTTCTGTATTCGTATAAGCATTACCGTCTGGTCTGTTTGCATGCTGTGTAATTTTTAGGTAACCGTTGGGCTGCAGTTCATGAAGGACAGTTAATACAATCTGGTCATTACTTTTAAAAAGTATTTGAAAGTTTAATGCATCTGCAAATTTTACCAGCACAGTATCTGCCACGGCGTCATCTTCAAACGAGTGTTCTTCTCCATCTGCCATTAAAGTGTAGGAAGAAGTGAAGGCCTGGTTTTCAAGCGTTACCCAACTTAAGCTGATGGCGATTTCTTTTTTATTTTCAGTTGCTTCTATTTTACATATTCCCGATTTAGGGCGGTTGCCCAGTTCGTACATTCCTTTTTCAGGAAACAATTGCCAGGAGGCCAAAAAATTGTATGCTTCTACCATCTTGCGTAAGTTAAAAAAATATTTACCTTAATACAAAATCAATTGAATTTTGTTCTGATCGGGTCAGCGAAAATTATGCAACTGCTCCACAGAAAAAAGTAAGAGCATGGCGAAGCCATGCTCTTACAAAGATGTTACCTCAATTATTTTTTAGTTCAGCCACCTTCTCATTTGGAGTGTTGTCCGATGCTTTTTTCTAAGGTTCCACATATCTACACTGCTGAAACTACGATCAGCATCGGTAAGTTTTACATTTGTTGCTAATGTTTCAGGTGTTTGTTTTAATAATTCTTTCAGTTCGCTTTTGTTTACAGGTGCAGACATACCTATGCCATCACTTTTCATACATTTAATATTTAAGTTTAAATAATTTAACCGCAATCAGTCGGGTAATTAGTAGCCCGTGCGGAGATTTTCTAAGACAAACAATGGTTTAGAAAACCATCAAATAATGCAGCATTATTGAATAGCGCCGCAAATATACGATGCTTATAAAAAGCAGCCAAATACTTTGCTAAGTAATCATTGAATATAATGTTAAATGGCAATAATAATTTTCAGGATAACTACATTGTGATGATAAATGGATAAGTTGTTTTGTAAAAAATATATTGCTTAGCATGATGGTAATTTACCAAATCAATATCTTTATGCAGCAGCGTTTAAAATAGTATCATGTTAAAGACCGTATTGCCAACTGTTTTTTTTATATCACTGATCATGCTGATGGCAAGCGTTGCATATTCCCAGCAGCCTACTGATAAAACGGATACTTTCTTTTTAGTGAAGAAAAAAGGCCTGCTAGGAAAATTAGGCCAGAGTATTTCTACCAGTGCCGATGAAGCAGAACCGGTAAAAAAAATAAATCCCTACATCAGGTATTCTGGTAAAATAATTCGAAATATAAAAATTGTAAGGCTAGGATTTGAAAGGGAAATTAATGATACTACTAAATACAATAATAATTTTGGTGCCATCGTAGCCAATGCCTTTCATAAAAAAACTACCGCCACTGTAATTGCCAACAATCTTTTTTTTGGAACAGGTGATAAAGTAAACCCTTTTTTGCTGGCAGATAATGAAAGACATTTACGGGAGCAGCCATTTATGCAGGATGCCCTGATTGTGATAGAAAAAATTGCAGGCAATAATGACTATATAGATGTGCTGGTACTGGTGAAAGATGTTTTCTCCCTTGGTGGTGGCGCTAATGTAAGCAGCGCAAAGTATATGCAGTTTGAATTAAAAGATGAAAACCTTGGTGGCCGAGGTTCTAAGCTGGCCTTTAACCTGTTGTATGATTACGACAGAAAACCTAAAACAGGTTTTGGTGTCGAATTTTTGAAAAGAAATATTAAAGGCACTTTTATAAACTGGACGGTAGGTTTTAAAAGTTATAATAGTGCTTTTAACAGTGGCCGAAATGAGGAATCTGTTTATTACAGTAGCTTTGAAAAACCATTGGTGAGCCCATACATCCACTGGATTGGAGCCCTTGACTTATCTCTCAGTAAAACAAAAAATAATTACCTGGCCGATTCGGTGTATCTAAAAGATTTTAAATACAATTATCAAAATGTGGACGGGTGGGCTGGATATATTTTTGGCCACCAGCAAGAGTTACGTAAACATCAGCAAAGCAGGTTAAGAAAATTTATTGCCATCCGGGGGCTGTACCGTCATTTTAGTTTTTTACCTGATACGGTGATAAAAAAATTCGACTACCGCTATACGGATATTACAGGCGTGTTGGCTTCTGCAAGTATTTTCAGGCAGGATTTTTTTAGAACTAATTTTATTTATGGTTTTGGAAGGAATGAAGATGTGCCGGAAGGTTTCAATCTGTCCTTAATAGCAGGTTGGATAAATAAAAAAGACAGCATTGCAAACAATGTAAGATCGAGGCCGTATTATGCACTGGAGGGCATCCGCAGCCATTTGAATAAGAAAGGTTTTTTTAGCACCTACACCTTACGGATAGGAGGCTATGCGTATAAAAAAAATTGGGAAGACCTTGACATTTTGCTAAATGTAGATCATTTTACAAGGAAGAAAAAAATGGGTAATAAGTGGTACTACCGGCAATTTTACAGTGCTGGGTTTACCAGGCAAATTTTACCTGTATTGAACCAGCCTCTATATCTGAACAGTATATTTGGACTGCCTTATTTTAACAACGGATCAATACAGGCGGACCTGCGCTGCACTGCCAAGACCGAGGCAGTATTTTATAACCTGACAAAGTTTTGGGGCTTTCGTTTTGCTCCTTTTATTTTTGGCGATGTGTGTCTTATAAAACCAACAAAGGAAAAATTTTCACAAAGCGAACTGTATAGTGCTATTGGTGCTGGTGTTCGTACCCGTAATGAAAGCCTCGTTTTTGGAACCATCGAATTAAAAGCATTTTATTTCCCCAGAATTATACAGGATATGGGAAACTGGCGGGTAGAGCTAAGCAGCAATATTCGTTTTAAGTACAGCAATATACTTATCAAAAAGCCTGATTTTATTATAGCCAACTAACAACAGATTTTTTTTTAAAAAAAAAGTAGGTAAAATATAATTATAAGATAAAAATTCACTTACTTTGATGTGCCAAAAAAAATGCCCCCGCCGTAGAAACGGGGGGACTTTAACGATTGCTTGCCATATGAAAATTCTTAGATGTATTTTTTATAACTGATTTCCTCAGTTTTCATTTGCACCAAGTTGCAAAGTTTTTCACGATTGCCTGCTTTTCTTTAACGATTGCCTGCTGTATGATTCCCTTCCACATCTTGATAGAACAAAAATAAGATGTGGGAGGTTTACATTATAATCAAGTTGTGAGGCGTTTTATTATGCTAAACTGGTCTTTGTGTCTAATAAAACCTTACCCACGCTGGATTGTAGCAAAAAATATCAATGATGCCCAGTCGATTTTCAGATACTTTATTTCAGTTAATTCATTCATTAGAAAAGGCAGAAAAGCGAAATTTTAAGCTTTATATAAAAAGAAGTTCAGGTAATGAAGACCTTAAGATCATTGAACTCTTTGATGCTTTGGATAAGCTGAATGATTATGACGAAGCCTTACTTTTAAAAAAACTCCCTTCCATAAAGAAGCCGCAGCTTTCCAATATTAAAGTGCATTTGTACAAGCAACTGCTGGCCAGCCTGCGTTTGTTGAAAAGTACTGAGAGTATAGATATGCAGTTGAATGAACAGCTGGACTATGCCCGTATTTTATATAATAAAGGCTTGTATATCCAAAGTTTAAAAATATTAGAGCGGCTAAAAGAAATTGCAAAAGAGCATTATAAGTATAACTTTTTAACCCAAGTAATTTCATGGGAGAAAAAAATTGATACACTCCACATTACCAGCAGCATACAGGACCGGGGCAGTTTGCTTGCTGCAGAAGCGGTAGAAGTAAATGCCCGGGTAGATACGGTGGCAAGGATGAGTAACCTGGCAATGCAGCTGTACAGCCTTTATATAAAAAATGGCCATGCCCGAAATGAAAAAGATGAGAAGTCGGTAATAAAATTTTTTACAGTAAACCTTCCTTCCAATTCTCATAAGCAAACAGGATTTTATGAAAGGCTTTACCTGTACCAAAGCTACTGTTGGTATGCTTTTATACGGCAAGATTTTTTACAGTATTATCGCTATGCACAAAAGTGGGTGAACATTTTTAATGAACAGCCATTGATGATAAAAGTAGAGACCGGTTATTATATTAAAGGCCTGCATAATTTACTGAATGCACATTTTGATCTCCGCAATTTTGACGGCTTTGAAGTGACCCTGCAGGAATTTAAAAAATTTGCAGAAACAGATCTTGCTAATAAACATGATAACCACCGGGTGCAAACTTTTGTGTACATCAACAGTGCCACCATCAACCAGCATTTTATGTTGGGCACTTTTGCTGAAGGGCTTAAAATGGTGCCGCAACTGGAGGAAAAGCTCAATGAGTATTCATTGTATTTAGACCCTCACCGTATCCTGGTGTTTAATTATAAAATTGCCAATTTGTATTTTGGCAGTGGCAAATTTGATATTACTGTTGATTACCTGCAAAAAATCATTAATGGCCATGACGACCTGCGAAACGATCTGCAATGCTATGCCAGGCTGCTTCACCTGATGGCACATTATGAATTAGGTAATTTTGAAATTATTGATTCGCTGATAAAATCGGTGTACCGCTATATGGCAAAGATGGAAAACCTTACCATTGTGGAAGAAGCCATGTTTAAATTCTTACGCAATTCTTTTCATGTGCCAAGATCGAAATTGAAAACAGAATTGGAAACTTTTTTACAAAGTATTAAAGGATTGGAAAAAAACCGTTTTCAAACAAGGTCGTTTGCTTACCTCGATATTATTTCATGGGTGGAAAGTAAAGTATATAATAAACCACTTAGTGATGTGATAAGGGATAAATACCTGTTGAAAAAAAAGCGACACTATGTTGCTGAGAATTAGTT
>JANMJU010000144.1:0-9821 GCA_031371545.1 Chitinophagaceae bacterium | reverse complement strand
GATAGAAAGAACGTGTCCTTATTTCATCCAAACTAAGGCCGGTGGCGGTTGCTTCTTCTTCGGTAATGGCACCGCAGTTGATGGCTTTTAAAAAGAAATTGAGCAGGCCCTGGCCGGTGGCGGCATCATCAAAAATATCGCCGGTGAGTGTGCTGATGGCGGCCCGTTCTACAAATGTTTTGAGGCGGTGGGTGGCATCTGTATAACTGCTGAGAAAAAAATTGTAGGTGGCGGCATAGCGCATGGGGAGCTGTGCAGGGTTAAGGTCCCAGCCCTGGTACAGGCCATTGATAAGCGAATGGGTGGTATGGTTGAAACCAATGCGCCAGGCATTGTGTACACTGTCCTGGTTTTCTTTTTGCTGTTCGTAGCTTAAGGTTTCGCCATGGTCCGGTGCCACGGGCATTACATTAGTGGCGCCATCGCTGAGGAAGATGCCGGTGTGTGCCAGTGCTACCTTGGTCATGTGGTGTGCAAAGTCGCAAACACTGTGCGCCATGGTTTGATAACGGGCAGTGATACCGCAACTGGCGGTGTAATCATACGTGCCAAAGTGTGCATTGATAAGCCTTCCCTCTCCTGCCCTTACAATACGCATTAGCGGATTGCGGCCTTCTTCATCCATGATGATTTGTGTGGCTTCCACCATGGTTTCCATTTTGAGTGTGCCGGGGGAAAGGTTGAATTTTGTTTCTATGATTTCAAAAAACTTTACCATCGTTATCACCTGCTCGGGGATGGTTACTTTAGGAAGCATCACTACAAAATTGGGCGGCAGGTTACCGTTAGTCTTGGTAAGTAATGTTGTTAAAAATATATCGAGGGTGCGTACGCCTCTTGCTTTTAAATCTTCGGTGAATGGTTTTACACGAATGCCGATGAAGGGTGAAATGGTTTTGTCTTTCATACCCTTTGCCAGTTCGTTGGCTGCATTTACTGCGGTTGCATCTTCTTCATCGTTGGGGCGGTTACCAAAGCCGTCTTCAAAATCAATACGGAAATCTTCTATAGCTTCCACCTTTAGCTTCTTTGCTATTTTATTATAGACAGAATAAGCCAACCATGCCGGTTCACTCTTGCGTTGTTCTTCTGTCATGGCGTCTAACTTTTTTGTTAGTGCCGCAATATCTTTTTCTATGTGTGGAAAGTGCTGGTAGTTTTCCAGCTTTAGTACATTGGCAAGCGTAACAAAATTGGGTGCATAAGTTTGTAAACTCTTTAAAGCGATGTCACCCATTTTATTGGTGGTATCGCTTTTAAATAAGTTGGCGCCACCATATACAGTATGTACCGGCTGGCGGTCGGGTTTATCGCCGGGGTATGTTTTTTGAAATTTAAGGTTGGCCACTTCAAGCGTGCCGAGTAAAGATGTTTTGTCTTGTTCGCTGATGGAAAGGTTCATACTAGTTATGAATTATGAGTTATGAATTATGAGTTGTTGCCACAGATTTTTTTGCCACAAATTTCACTAATTGATACGAATGATTTTTTACTTCCTTATTTCTTATTTTTCATTTCTTATTCCTTATTTCAACTTCCCCTGTAAGTACTGTAACCAAAGGGATTCAGCAGCAATGGTATGTGGTAATGATCGGTGGTTTTTATTTCGAAAATGATATCTACTGTTGGGTAGAAGGTTTCTATTTCGAGGGTATCGAAATAATGTTTGGTATCGAAATTTATTTTGTAAATACCGAATGGAAGCACTTCATCTTCTTTGAGCAGGTTGCTGATTCTTCCATCTTTGTTGGTAATGCCTTTAGCTACTTCCAGCCATTCCATACCGATTTTTTCGAAAAGTTTTATTGTTACACCCCAGGCCGGTTTGCCTTTAGTGGTATCTAAAATATGTGTGGTGATCTGGCTCATGCTAATAATTTTTGTACCCGCAGTTGAGTGATTTTGTTTTGTTCATCCATGGCAATTTTTATTTCTGCTTCTTTATCGTTTGGTAAACGGGCTTGTAAAAGTTGCAGCATTTCTTCTGCCGATTTTCCGGTGGCACAGACGATAAAAATAAAACCAAATTTTTTTTCATAGTCATCATTTCCTTTTGCCAATGCTTCGATGGTTTGCTGCGATGCAGTGCTGACAGCACTTTGCTCACCACTTGCCCATTGAGCGGTGGAGGCAAATTTCTTTGTCAATGATTCTACATCGCCAATCTTGGGATGATGAGTGAATGCTTCCAGCCAGTCGGCTTCGGTGCATTCATACCACTGGTCTTCTGCATCATTGATCAGCTCCACCATATCATCCGCCGGAAAAAACGGAAGCATTTTACTTACCCAGTTTTTACTGCCGCAGCATTTAAAGAGTTCTGCTTTGAGTTCTTCTTTGGGCAATATGTTTAGTTCGTGAAGTGTCATTTGTTATTATTTTGAATGTTATATTTTGAATGTTGAATTAAACCACACTTGCCAATTCAAAATTGAAAACTCAACATTTAAAATTATGCTATTGTTCCTCCCAACCGCATCCTGCTGATACCACCATCCGGAAAAATTGTTAAACGGACATGAGTAAAGTTTTGATTGGTATTTATTATTTCCTTTTCAAAAAAATGTTCATGATCGGCCTGTAATTTTTGTTGTGGCAAAATGGTTTGCCATTCTACCATTGCTGCTGCAAAGTCAGTACCGGCGGGTGCTGTGCAGCCTTCTATCATGCAGCTGTCTGGATAGTTTCCTTTGAAATGACAGGTATCTATCAAGGCTTTTTGTATGCGGCCTTCATGTGCCAGTCTTACTATTACCCAATCTTTGTTGTTGGGTGTACGGTTGCGTTTTGTTTCCCATCCGTCGCCCATGTTTACTCCACGGCCCGGCATGATGAGGTTGTCCATGTGTGAGAAAAACATATCATTGCACAAAACAGATTTAGCGCCATTGAGTGCTGATGCCAAATCAATACTTTCTTCATCTTTTACAGCACTCCAGTCTTTTACCACTTCGCCATATACTTTTAATCTTGCCACACCACCATCGGGATAAATATTCAGCCGCAAATGTGAATATACACTCCTGTCTTCCATTTCAAACAAATGCTGAGAGCCGGGATTAAGAGGCGACTTAGGTAAAATTTCTTTCCACTCAACTGCATCAAAATTGATGCTGTCATTGGTGGCTGTAATGTTGCATGCTTCCAAAGAAGCAAAGGGTGGATGATTGCCAAGGAAATGGTTGGTGTCAATATCCACACCATGTATAATGCCGCTGGTGGCTAACTGTATGACGCACCAGTCGTAACCGGGAACTCTTTTTCTCCTGCTCTCCCATCCGTCCATCCATTTGCCACGGTCGGTATATTTGTCGGTGATAAAAATTCCACGCCCTGGTTTTAAGAGGTTTTCTTTTTCTGCAAAAAAATCATCGCTGCAGGAAAGGGCTTTGCCGCCTAATCTTTCAGCGGCTAAATCAATCATGTTGGTAAATGTGTTGCTGCTCATGTTTTAATTACAATCGTTTTTTGTTTGCCACGCCAAGAAGCTAAGAAAGCAAAGATGCAAAGTTGCTTTGCGTCTTATTTTTTACTTTGCTTCTTTGCGTGGAAATTATCTTAAAATTACTTTTCCTTTATTTAATTGAATAAACTTTTCATCTTCATAAACTTTCTCTCCTGCTAAATAAGTTTGTTCCACCACTCCGCTTAATATTTTACCTAAATAAGGTGTTACTTTATGTTTGTGATGAATGATATTTTCTGTAATGACAAAAGTTTTTTCATCATCCACTACAATCAAATCAGCATCAAAACCTTTTTCAATTTTCCCTTTGCTGTTTTCTTTTCCAATCAGTTTGGCCGGATTTTCACAAAGCCATTTTGCCAGATCGCTAAAAGTACAATTTCTTTTTTTAGCCGCCGTCCATAATACCGGCAATGCAAATTGTATGGAGGCAATGCCGCCCCAAGCTTTCATAAAATTACCACTTTCAATTTCTTTTAAATTTGGTGTGGCGGGAGAATGATCGGTGGCTACAAAATCAATTAACCCATTTTTTAAAGCCTGCCACAGTTTATCATTGTTTTCTTTTTCCCGGATGGGTGGTGCACATTTGAATTGTGTTTGTCCATCTTTTATTTCTTCTGCAGTAAAGTATAAATAATGCTGGCCTGTTTCTACAGTTAATGGTAATCCTTTTTGTTTTGCTGTTGCAATTTGCGCTAATGAATCAGCAGAAGATAAATGTACAATATGTGTTCGGCAATTAAACTCCTCACACAAACGTATCATCATTGCAATGGCATCATCTTCCCATTTTTTTGGGCGGCTGTTTAAATAATTAATGTAAGAATTATTTCTTGTTTCCGGCTGTTCAATATTCGTTATTCCAAATTCGTTGTTCGTAATTTTTTCACTGTCTGTCAATTCGCAATGAACCAGCAATGGCAAATTATATTTTGCAATGATGGGCATTGCCATTCTTAATTCTTCTTCTGTTGCATTGGGAAAATCATCAATGCCCGAATGAGTGAGAAATGCTTTAAACCCCAACACACCTTTTTGTATCAGCAGTTCAATTTCATTTTCATTGCCGGGTATTAAGCCACCCCAAAAACCAACATTGGTATGTAATTTATTTTGAGCAGCAAGCATCTTTTCATCAAATGCTTTTGCGGTTGTTGTAACAGGTGATGAATTCAATGGCATATCTACCAGTGTGGTAATACCGCCTGCCAGTGCGGCTTTGGTGGCTGTATCAAAACCTTCCCATTCTGTTCTTCCGGGTTCGTTGATGTGTACATGCGGATCTATCACACCGGGCATCAGGAGCTTATTTCCCAACTCAATCAATTGAAAATTACTGCCGGCAGGTAATGCGGAAAGTACATCCACAATCAGCCCTTCATTCAGCATTACCACCGCTTCCTGTATGCCATTGGGCAGTACCACTCTTTTACTATGCAGTGCTATCAAACAAAATAATTTTAAACGTTATCTCTCGAAAGCTTAAAAATACAAAACAATATTTTAAATTGTGGGTTTACCATAATAAAGAATAAGGAAACTATATGCTGAATGTGCTGATATATGCTGTGCTTGGTTTTATCCTGGTGATGCTGATTGTAATGACGTACCAATTTAATACGCTGCATAAAGATTCTGATGACAGTAGGGATGATCACAAAGATCAGCTTACACTTTCTCAGGGTTTTATTTACACCTCTCTTGTATTGGTGATCCTGTTGCTGATTGCCTTTACCTGGTATTTGGTAAAAGGCACGCCATGGGAAGGGCACCTGATGGAGTGGATGAATATTGTAGTACGTTTAATGCACATCACATTTGGTATTGCATGGATCGGCGCTTCTTTCTATTTTGTTTTTTTAGAAAATGCATTGAACAGAACAGACAATGTACGGGATGAACTGGCGGGTAATCTATGGGCCGTACATGGCGGCGGATTTTATTATTTAGAAAAATATAAAGTAGCACCCAAAACAATTCCAAAACATTTGCACTGGTTTAAATACGAAGCTTATTTTACCTGGGTATCTGGTTTTAGTTTATTGTTTGTGGTATATTATTTTAATGCCAAAGCAATGTTGATTGATGCAAATGTGCTCAACATCAGTTCTGCTGCGGCCATTGGTATTGGCATAGGTTCATTTGCAGTTGCATGGATATTGTACGATCTGCTGTGCAAATCTCCTTTAATTAAAAAGCCTGCTTTATTTACCATCCTTGGTTTTTTAATTGCCATTGGTTTCGCTTATTTCTATTGCCATGTATTTAGTGCAAGGGCTGCCTATATTCATTTTGGCGCCATGCTTGGTTCATTGATGGTGGCCAACGTTTTCTTTGTAATCATTCCTGCACAAAAGGCAATGGTGAGTGCTGCCAAACAAAATAAACCACTTGATCCCACACTTGGTAAAAAAGCATTGGCAAGATCGTTACACAATAATTATTTTACACTGCCTGTTTTGTTTGTGATGATCAGCAATCACTTTCCCAGCACATTTGGTTATCAATATCCGTGGATCATTTTATTAGCCATCACGTTGGGTACAGCCGGTGTAAAACATTACCTCAACTTAAAAGAAAAAGGCAAATACAATGTGTATGTGTTGCCGGTATCAGTATTTATTTTACTGGCTGCCTGTTTTGTTTCTGCTCCGCAAAAAGATCCCGGTGCCTGCAATAAAACAGTAAGCTTTACAGAAGTAAATGCCATCATTGCCAGGCGATGCATTACCTGTCATTCCTCTAAACCTACAGATGATGTATATTCAGCACCGCCCAATGGCGTGGTGTATGATACGCCGCAGGATATTGTAAAAAAGAAAGACCTCATTATGCAGCGGGTAGTAATTACCAAGACGATGCCGCAGAATAATAAAACCAATATCACACAACAGGAAAGAGATGTGATACGCTGCTGGATTGAGCAGGGTGCATCTATCAAGTAAATAAAAAATGGTTTGTTTTTATCTGTTGTAATTTGTACCTGTAAAAATGAATCATAGTTTATGAAATATATTTCGGGTAAAAATTTTGTTCTCTTTTTTCTATTGTTGTGCATTACCTCTCCTGCTTACAACCAAATTTCAGGATGTACTGATCCTTTATCAATCAACTACAATCCATCAGCAACCATTAACGACGGCAGTTGCACTTACAATAATGCTCTTTACACAACTGCAATAAAAGTTGACCCTATCACTGATTCATTAATAGAAAGCAGCGGACTGCAAATGGCGGGAAATTATTTATGGAGTTTTAATGACCGTGGCGGCAAAGCAAGTCTGTACAGGATTGATACCATTACCAATACTTTATTGCAGAGAGTAATTTTGTCCGGTGCCGGCAATGTTGATTGGGAAGATATTGCTTTTGATGGCACTTATTTTTATATCGGAGATTTTGGCAACAATTTAAATGGCGGACGAAATGATTTGAAGATTTATAAATTCCCATTTGCATCAATTGATTTAAATAACCCGGTTGATACGATACAGCCAAATGAAATTGAAGTGATCAATTTTAGCTACAGCAATCAGCCACAACCACCTGTTGCCACCGGTTATAACAATACTAAGTTTGATTGTGAAGCAATGATTGTTGATAACGGAACAATTCACCTGTTCAGCAAAAACTGGATTGATGTAAACACTACTCATTATGTAATCAACAGCACTGCTGCAGGCTCTTATATTGCAATGCCTTTGGAAACATTGGCTACTAATTTTTTGGTAACCGCTGCAGACAAAGTAGCAGGGCAAAATATTATTACACTGTTGGGTTATCAAAATACCGGTACAGGAAATCATTACCTGCAGGTATTATCCGATTACAATTCAGACTCTTTTTTTTCGGGCAACAAAAGAAGAATTGATTTGCCTGACGCCACTGTAATGGGACAAAGTGAAGGGCTAACTTTCAGGAGCGGTAAGTATGGTTACATAAGCAATGAACAATTTATAAGAACTGTCGGGCCCTTCACCATCACCGTCAGGCAAAAGTTACGCTCATTTGATATCAGCAGTTTTGTTGGCGACTATTTTACAAAATATATTTTTACCGGCAATGGCAACTGGAGTGATACGGCCAACTGGAAAAATAATATCGTACCGCCAGCTGCATTAATTGCAGGCAATGAAATTTTAATCGATCCTGTTGTCAGTGGCCATTGTTTATTAGATATTAATTACAGCATGCCTCCCGGCACAAAGCTTACAGTTAATTCAGGCAAAACTTTTTTAATGAATGGCAACCTGGTAATTCAATAAATCAAAATACATACAGCAATTACATCGCACAAAATTGCTCAACACATACAAATTAAAAAAGCCTGCAAATATATTGTCTGCAGGCTTTTTATAAAATTGATTTTATTATTTCTTCTGAATAAGAATAGTAATTGTTGATGTTGTTTTATCCGAACCGGTTACTTCTAATTGATAAGTGCCTGCGGTAATATTGTTTGAAAAGGCAATGCTTTCTGTTGATACGCCTTTGTCGTGTACAATCTGTTTAATAAATTGTACCTGTCCATTTGTATTCAGCAACCGGGCATTATAAATACCTGCCGGCATGCTGTTCATCTGCAAACCAATTACCCCATCAGTAACCGGGTTTGGATACACATACAACTGTGATTTTGTTTTAGCGATTTTTACTTTTGCCATCTCACTGTAACCGATAGCACCATAACTGCTGATACCTTTAATACGGTAGAAATAAGTACCCGGTAAAGGATTTTTATCCAGCCAGCTGTAATCAGTTGCGGCAGCATTATTTTCATTGGCAGCCACAGTGCCTACAGATGTAAAGCTTATTCCATCAACAGAACGTTCTACTTCGTAATTACTCATAGTGGTTTCATTTTTTACATTCCATTCTACGGCCACATCACTGTTAAATACTTTCGCTTTTATGCCACCATATTTTATTCCTTTTTTAAATACAATATAAAAACGGTTGGCAACTGCTGATGCAGCATCGCCTGTTACACTAAAATCAACCCTGGTATCACCTTCCATATTTACAGGAGTGGAAGTATGCAGGTAAGTATCTTCCAGGAATGCTGAGAGCCTTGTGTTAACCATTTGGTTGAGGATAAGATTAAAATGGTATTGTAACTGCCTTGCTTTTTTCAGGCTAAGGAAGATGGTATCATTTTGATGTACCGGTTTTCTTCTCTGCAACATGTAAGCAACACTGTTACTTACTATACTGAATGTTTCATTTATATTTCCAAACTTCTGTCCATCCAAATAATCAAGGCCATTAGAAAAATCATTCCTGAATTGTACCAGCACACCATCTGCCAGTACTGTTACGCCATCAGCGCCGGTTGAATGAAGATTAACTGCCAATGAAGAAACCGGGCTGGCAGCAGGCCTGAAAAGCGTACGAACATCCACGTTAGATTTAGCCGCTTCATTAAAGGTGATTTTAGGTGAAGCCCCGTTGGTCTCAATTAAAATAGCCTGCTTAGATTGTATAACCTGTGTTTGTGTTACCCCTGTTTGTGAAGCAGGTACAGTGGTAGTTGTGCCTAATGCCAAATCAACAATTACAAAACCACCCACTCCGCTGTACCCATTTATTCCCGGATCCCATGCATAAAATTTATTGGCAATACCTGATTTTACTACAGACGCACTTCCAAAATCAACCGGCGATGCGTAAGGGTTGCCAACCGCTGCAAACTGGCCAACAACCGGGTTCCCGGGAAAATCATATAACTGTGTTTGTATCTTGCCCGTATCCCTTAAGGTAGTTTCAAGTATTGTACCATAAGGAGTAAATGCATTTACATTCGCTGCTGTCCTGTCTCCCCTTACAAACATAAAATAGCCAATATTATCCGGTGTTCCTGCGCCGCCGAGTGTGCCGGATATAAGGTTTGAATTAGTATTGGAAATACCATCCCAGGTATTGGTAACAACGTTATAAGTTTTTAATGAATAATTATTTTGTGTAGATACATCAAGCCCATTGGCTGCAGATGGTGAAGGACCGGTAACATAAGTGCCGCTGCCAACTGGCGAAGCTGCACCTACCTGCCATGAATTAAAAATTGTTTTAGTGGGATCCACTGTAACGGGTGCAGTAATTAAACGCCACTTCCTTCTTCCGGGATAATATCTTTCCACCACAAACCGGCCTGCACCAAGAGAATAATCAATAGATGAAGTATTGGAAACGGGTGCTACTCTTGCTGTTTGTGTGGCAGTAGATTTTAAATTCAGAAAATTAGCACCCAATTTTAAACTGATGCTGTTATTCAAAGTTAAATCGCCTTCCACATCAGTAGCTGCTGTTATTGTTTTTGATGTTACAGCATTTGTACTGTTCGAAAGTGTAAGAT
>JANMJU010000108.1:0-4161 GCA_031371545.1 Chitinophagaceae bacterium | reverse complement strand
GGAAAAAAGCACCCGGGAAATTGCAGATATTGTGGAGCTGAGCCCCCGTACAGTAGAGGCCATCCGGGATAAACTAAAAGTGAAGACAGGAGCCAAGAGTACCGCAGGCTTGATTATGTACGCTGTAAAAAATAATATTTTAGACGACAATATTTAGCTGAAAGCAAATCAGCCGGCAAATATTTTTTGATAACTGTCAATAGAAAACATCCTGTATTATGCAGGATGTTTTTTTATGCCCGGGCTGCCGGCAAAAACTAATTTGCTGCTGGCAGCTAATACGAAAAGATATTTTTGTACTTATTTTTAAAAATTTAAAACAATGATTGGGCTTGTTAACTTTGATGCATGACTTACTTTAATTACAATGGGAAAATTTATAAGGAAGGGGATCTGGTGATAGGTCCCGACAACCGTGGCTTGCGCTACGGAGATGGTTTATTTGAAACAATGAAGTTGCTGAACGGAAGCCTCGTGATGGAAGATGAGCATTTTGCCAGATTGTGGAAAGGAATGAACAGTTTAGAATTTGACATCCCCAAACATTTTGATCCTAAAAAATTAGAAGATGAAATTATCTCCCTCGCAAAAAAAAATAACCAGCAGCAGGCGGCAAGAATAAGATTGAATGTATTGAGGGGTGATGGTGGCTTGTATGATGCAAAAAATCATACACCCAACTACATCATACAAACATGGCCGTTGCCGGAAGGGAATGGGGAATGGAACAGCAATGGCCTGGTATTGGGCCTGTATGAGGCTGCAAAAAAAACTTGTGATGCTTTCAGTAATATCAAACATAACAATTACCTCCCGTACCTAATGGCAGCTTTGCATGCCAAAAAAGAAAAGTGGAACGATGCCATCCTTCTGAACAGCCACGACCGGATTTGCGACTCTACCATCGCAAATATTTTTTTAGTGAAAGATGAAAAAATTTATACCCCTTCATTAAAAGAAGGCTGTGTGGCAGGTGTGATGAGGAGCAAAATTATCCAGGAATTAAAAACGACTGACTGGCAGGTAAAAGAAACGGAAATTACTGTAGAGGAGGTAATGCAGGCAGATGAATTATTTTTAACCAATAGTATCTACAACATAAGATGGGTGAAGCGTATGGGGGATAAAGCATACAGTAACATTGTAACCCAAAAAATATTTACTGCCATTGTTCCAACCATTCAGTAAGATGATTGTTTAAGGGTTTACCGGTTTTCCAGATTTGAGTTATAGTCATTATCACCACTCAAACAATACAATCATTTAGCAATAAAACAATACATCAATTCAACAATGGAAACAGTCAATATATTTTGGTTCAGGCGTGATTTGAGATTGAATGATAATGCCGGTCTGTATCATGCTTTAAAAAGTGGCCAGCAAGTGTTGCCCATTTTTATTTTTGATAAAAATATTTTAGATCAGCTGGAAGATAAAGCTGACAGGCGGGTGGAATTTATTCATGCAGCTTTGGAAGAAATGCAAGAGCAGTTAGTGGCAATGGGCAGTTCACTCAAAGTATATTATGGTACGCCTTTGCAGGCCTTCACTGATTTGGTTTCAAAATATAAAATTGAAAATGTTTTTACCAATCATGATTATGAACCGTATGCTTTGGAGAGAGAAAAGCTGGTTGACAATTTGCTGAAAATCAACGGCAGTAATTTAAAAACTTTTAAAGACCAGGTTTTGCTGGAAAAAAATGAAGTGCTGAAAGATGATGGCAAGCCTTACACGGTGTTTACACCTTACAGCCGCAAATGGAAAGCTGTGCTTACTGATTTTCATTTGAAACCTTATTCTACCACAAAATATTTCAATCATTTTTTTAAGCAGGCTGCTCAACCAATTCCTTCATTACAATCAATGAAATTTGAAGCCGTAGATAAACCATTTCCATCCAAATTGCTGCAGGATGAACTGATAAAAAAATATGCTGAACAAAGAAATTTTCCTGCAATAAAAGGCACTTCTAAATTGGGGCTTCATTTAAGATTTGGTACAGTCAGTATCCGCCAATTGGCAGCACATACCAGGGATTTATCAGAAACCTATTTGAATGAATTGATCTGGAGAGATTTTTATCACATGATCTTGTGGCACTTTCCTAAAGTGGGAATGGGCAAGGCTTTTAAAGCGGAGTACGATCATATTGAATGGCGGAAGGACAATGGCGAATTTGATAAATGGTGCAAAGGACAAACCGGCTACCCCATTGTAGATGCAGGCATGAGAGAGCTAAATGAAACCGGCTTTATGCACAACAGGGTACGCATGATCGTAGCCTCTTTTCTAACCAAACATTTGTTGCTCGACTGGCGGCTTGGCGAAGCCTATTTTGCAAAAAAATTATTAGACTTTGACCTGGCAGCAAACAATGGCGGCTGGCAATGGGCTGCAGGAAGCGGTTGCGATGCTGCACCTTATTTCAGAATCTTTAACCCAAGGCTGCAGACAGAAAAATTTGACAAACAATTAAAATACATCCGTCAATGGGTGCCGGAGTTGGAAAGCTTTGATTATCCCCAACCAATTGTGGAGCATGATTTTGCCCGGAAGCGTTGCCTGGAAGTGTATGCAAAAGGTTTAAAAAAAGAATGATAAACTTTACTGTTGATTCTCTTCTGTAAAAATATTGGCAGTATTTATTTCGTTTCCATTCATTTGTTCATAAACAGATAATAATTTCATCACTGCATTTTTTCCTTCCTGTTTTAGTGCCAGCGAATAATCATTTACATACAGGTCAATATGTTTACGCATCACTTCTTCACTCATTTCCTGTGCATGATTGCGGATGTAATCATTTAGTTCTGGATATTTGCTGAATGCATATTCGATACTTTCTTTTATCAGTACATCAATTTTTTTTTGTGCAGCTGATTCAATATTCCTGTTGACAACAATGCCTCCCAAAGGAATAGCACTGCCAGTTTCGTTTTGCCAATAATCACCCAGGTCAATTATTTTTTTCAGGCCTCTGGCTTCATAAGTAAAACGGTTTTCATGGATGATTACGCCCAATCCTTTTCCTGCCAAAACAAAATTTTCAATTTCATCATAACGCAAAAAGATTTTATTTTTTGATTTGGGATATGCCAGTGAAAAAAGTAAATGAGCGGTTGTATTTTCTCCCGGTATAGCAATAAGGCTTTCTTCCACTTTCATCATTCCAACTTTGTACTTAGAAATTAAAAGAGGTCCCACACCGCTTCCCAAAGCACTGCCGCTGTTCAATACAATATATTTATCCAGCACCAGCGGCAATACGCCGTAGCTCAATTTGGTGATATCAAGTTTGCCCTGTATAGCCCACTGGTTAAGCGTTTGAACATCTTCCAGCAACACGTCAAATTCAAAATCACCACAATCAATTTTCTTGTTTACCAAAGCGTCAAAAATAAAAGTATCATTTGGGCAGGGAGAGAAGCCGAGGGTGAGTTTCATTGAATTGTTTTATTTATTTATTGTTGCATTGTTAAATTGGTTTTCCGGTTTATGAAGAAGCGGAAATTTTAGAATAATTAAATTTCGTTGATTAATTTCTGCAACTCGTTATTTAAGTTTTCAATTGCCTCTTTCATTTTCCATTTGGTTTTGTCTCTTTCGCCAATTTCATTGCTGATGCTTCTTATTTGAATGAAGGGGACATTTTCCTGCAGGCAAACATAATGCAGCGCCGCACCTTCCATTGTTTCTATTTGCGGAGCAAAACAATTAATCAGTTGCTGTTTTTGTACAAGGCTGTCGCTTACTTTATTTACAGTCACTGCTTTTACAATTTGCAATGTGGTATTATCCAGTATTGGATTTTCATTGATTAGCCAGCCGTCTGTAAAAGGGGGATTATTTTTGTTGGCAAATCCTGCATCAAAAACACTGGTGAATATTTCTTTTTCTTCCATACCCAAATCACCGAAGGCATCCTGTTTTACAAAAACAGTTTGTCCCAATAATAGTTCATTTGTAAAATTGCCAGCAATGCCTGCCTGTATCACCAGGTCGGGTCTTTTGTTTTGCAAATTGTAAGTAAGTAAATAAGTTGCTGCAGCCTGTCCGATGCCGGTTATCAGCACTTCTATTTCATGATCGTTGAAATTAAATTCACTTTTTTCCAGTAATGCTAATGTGGGATCTATTTCAAATGAAGTGGCGGCGGTC
>JANMJU010000079.1:0-3385 GCA_031371545.1 Chitinophagaceae bacterium | reverse complement strand
ATCTTCAATTGAATTGATATCAAATGCCGGGGTAACCGGTGGTGTTACCACCGGTGGGATAACTGTAGATGTGCTGTCTTTTTTGCATGACGCAATCATTACAATTACAACAAAAGCAATGATGTATTTTCTTTTGCAAATCGTTTTCATAAAATTTATTTAAGCGTGAGTACCACAACAGAAAATGGCGGCAATTTTACCTGCAATGAATTGCCTGATAATTTTGCATCTTTAAATTCAACAGGCTGAATTTTATTTGGTTCATTAAAGGAATTAAAGTCCTGCAATTTTTTTGAAGTGATGATCCTTCCGGAAACAGCAGTATATTTTCCTCCGTTTACATTAACGGCAATATCCTGCGATTTAGAAGCATCAATATTTACCAATGAAATATGTGTAACACCAGATTTATCTTTTGATGCTGACACAGAAACTGCCGGCAATTTTTCTGTTCCAAAGCTGTAGTTGTTCGAAATAATTTTCACCGGTATCATGGTTGCATCCTGGTGCACATTGTACATCTCCATTACATGATAGGTTGGCGTGAGGATCATTTTTTCTTTACTGGTAAGAATTACAGACTGCAGCACATTCACTGCCTGCGCCAGGTTTGCCATCCTCACCCTTTCGCAATGGTTGTGAAAAATATTCAGTGTTAAGCCTGCAATCATTGCATCCCTCATCGTATTCTGCTGGTATAAAAATCCTGGATTGGTACCGGGTTCTACATTGTACCATCCGCCCCATTCATCCACCACCAATGCAATTTTTTTCTTCGGATCATATTTGTCCATTATCACAGAATGCTTTGTCACCATCTCTTCCATCTTTAAAGCTGTTTTCATCGTGGTAAAATATTGCTCCTCACTGTAATCAGTAGCCGATCCTTTCTCACTCCATTTTACAAATGAATAATGATGCAGCGCCACACCTTCCAGGATGTTGAGCGGAATTTCCCTCATCAAAGTTTCTGTCCAGTTGTAATCATCCACATTGGCACCGGAAGCAACACGGAAAAGACTGTCACTGTTTACCCAGTCTGTCATAAACGTGGCATACTGCCTGTAGATATTGGCGTAATGATCCGGTTTCATATTACCGCCACAGCCCCATGCTTCATTACCAACACCCCATATTTTTACATCCCAGGGTTGCTTCTGTCCGTTCTGTTCTCTGAGTATTGCCATCGGGCTGCTGCCCGGTTTAAAATTTACATACTGTATCCAGTCAATAAAATTTTGTACGGTACCACTGCCCACATTGGCGGCCAGGTAAGGATCACAGCCAATTACCTTGCACATATCTAAAAAATCATGTGTGCCAAAACTGTTATCTTCTGTAACACCTCCCCACCAACGGTTTACAATGGATGGCCTTTTATTTTTTGGCCCGATACCATCCTTCCATTGATAAGTATCTGCAAAGCAACCACCGGGCCAGCGCAATGTACCAACCTTTAATTTTTTTAATGCAGCGATGATATCGTTGCGTATGCCATTTGTATTTGGAATTGTTTTGTTGCTGTCGCCAACATAAAAACCATTGTAGATGCAGTTGCCAAGATGTTCAGCAAAATGGCCGTAAATATTTTTGTTGATAATAAATTTTGCATCGGCTGCATCCAGTGATATAATGTTTTGCTGTGCAAAAACAACATTCAATGTAATTAAGGATATCACACTCAGTGATGAAATTTTCTTTAGCATAATCGTTATTTATCTAGTTAATTATTTAATTTAATAAAAACATTTTGAGCTTACTGTCATTGGGTGCTGCCAATAATAGTTTGCCTTTATTTTTTACACTGATCATTTTCATGTCTTTTACATCACCATCAATGATCAATCCACTTTTGACGATATTAACCGGTTCGAAATCTCCTTTACCGTTTCCTTTCAATACAAGCCCGTAAGAAGCATCATATCTGCCGGTACTTATGGCAGCCTGGTATTCGTTTCCTGCAATGATCAAATCTGTATTGCCATCATTGTCCATATCATCAGCCACAATACTGTTAACCGGTGCAACCTGCGCCGCCACAGGCAAAGCATGTATTTTGAATTTACCATTACCTAAATTTTCAATCCATATTGATTCAGCTATTTCACATTTTAATTCTGTCCAGCCATCCGCTCCAATATCATTTTTCAGCTGCTCCATTTTTACTTTTGCATAATCAGCATGAAGCAAATATTTTTTCTTGATGGAAGGCAATTGTTCAGATAACTGGTTCCTGTCTAAGCCGGGAAACAATTCATACACACCATCTTTATCTTTGACAGCATATGCAGGTATCAATTCATCAAAGCCATTTTTATCAATGTCTTTTGCGTATAAAAACATTGGCTTTTCTGCAGCAATATGATAGCGGTTATTCATCCCCATATTACCAACAACATAATCCATATCGCCATCCTTATCAATATCGGCCTGTTGCAAAGAACGCCACAAACCATTCATCCCTGCCAGCCCCGTTGCTGCTGTTACTTCAGCCAGTTTATTATTTTCATTTTTAAAAAACCGTACTGCTGTCCATTCGCCACAAATGATAAGATCCGGTTTTTTGTCATTATTAAAATCTGTAAAAATTGCAGCAGTTATCATCCCGGGAAATTCTAATGTTGAACAAACAGTTTTTGTTACATCAGAAAATTTACCGGCGTTGTTTTGTAAAAGATAACTCCGTGGTGACTGAGGATATTTTTGTGCTGTTAATCTACCTGCAATAAAAATATCTGCATCACCATCACCATCATAATCCGCAACAGTAACTGCATCGGTAATATCTGTTATTGCAGGCAATGCTGTTGCATCTAATTTAAAATTTCCCCTGCCATCATTTATGTACAGCCTGGGTTTATTGTATTTAGCTACTGCAAATTCAAAGCTGCCGCCGGTTACAAGCAGATCAAGGTCTTTGTCTCCGTCTGCATCAAATAAAACTGCACCAAGATCTTCCTCCGGTTTATTTCCTTCAACAAGATTGGCTGAAGTGAAACTGCCATCTACTTTTTGAATAAATATTTTACCGGATTGATTGGCTGCACCTCCTGCAAAAAAATCATCGAGCCCATCACCATTTATATCACCCGTTGCAATGCAGGGACCCAGTTGAGAATATTTTTGTGGCAATGGCTGGTGATAACCGAAATCAAAATTTTGTGTTTCTGTATGTTTAAAATCAATTCCGGATTGATCAACATCATTGAAAATTGTATTTACCTCTGCTGTATTTTGCATTGCAGTCGTTGCATCTTTGTATTGAACAACCAGCAGCTGATTTGCTTTTATATTTTTTATTACCTGTACTTTATCATCCGGCCATTTTATTTTCAGCGAATCAATCGTGGTAATATTTCCAACACCAAAATGCAAGCGCTGATCA
>JANMJU010000029.1:0-20442 GCA_031371545.1 Chitinophagaceae bacterium | reverse complement strand
GGCTTCTCTTATGCCGGGCAATGTTTTTACACCATAGCCTGTGTAAAAACCGGGAGCATAAATACTATGCCTGTACCAGCCACGGCGTGGAAGCCCATCCCTGGTAAGCAGCGACTGTTCTGCTCTGTATAGTTTTTTATTCAGTTCATTTTTATTTACTGCTGTATTATTACTAATGGTTTCATTCAAACCGTTAGTGGCTTTTTCCAATACTGTTACGGCATTTTGCAGGGAAGCAAAATTTAAAAAAGGCACTTCTTCTTTTGCAGCTGGCGACAGCAGGGGTGTTGTAAAGTTGCTGGCTATCCTGTAATGCTCTTCTTTTATCAGTTGATTTTCCACAGCGGTATTTTCCCTCATATCATTTGACAATGCAATTACTTCCGTTACATATTTGCTGATTGTTTTTTGCAGGTTGCGGAAATCAAAAGGCAATGTTTCTGCATTGGCAAAACGCATGGTGGTTCTGCCAGCCACTTTTGCCAGCACCACACCATATTCAAATGTGGGGTCTTTAAAGCGTTTGTATAAATCGTAAGAATCATAAATGGAATGATATTCTCCCCCACCATCTTCGCCACTAAAACCAAGATTCAAAGCAGGAATGCCAATGTGTTGTGCAAAAGGAGAAAAATCAGAACCGGAGCCAAGCGCTTCCAGTTCGAATGTATTTTTTGCCAGTAACTCTTTCTTTTTTGCTGCAGTGCCTGCCCCTGTAATATCTGCAGATTTCTTTCTATTATATACACTTACGTTAGTTTGCGGATCATTTACCTCTTTTATAATTTCCGTAAAAGCAGGTTCCAGTGCCTGCGAACCTCCGGCACTTAAAAAACCACGGCCATTGCCATCGGAGTTGATATACAGCACTAGTTTTTGCTGCAACTCATCTGCATGATATTCCACCCATTCGGTAGAACCTAACAAGCCCGGCTCTTCTCCATCCCAGGCACAATACATAATGGTGCGTTTTGGTTTATACCCATTCTTAACCATTTCTCCAATGGCCCTTGCTTCTTCCATCATGGCTGCCTGCCCGCTGATAGGATCTGCTGCACCATTTACCCAGGCATCATGATGATTGCCCCTCATCACCCATTCATCCGGAAATTCACTGCCTTTCATTTTTGCAATGATGTTATGAATGGGACGTACCTGCCAGTCGAATGTTAATTTTAAATGCACTTTATTTTTTGATGGGCCTGTATGATAGGTGATGGGCAATGCACCTCTCCAGCTTTCCGGCACCACCTGCCCTTCCAGGCTTTCCAGCAATGGTTGTGCATCTGCATAACTGATAGGGATGACCGGAATTTTCAACAGGTTGGCAGCATTTTTTTTGTCTATGCGTTTAGCATCTTTAGTAGCACCAATACCGGGAGTTAATGGATCTCCGGGATAAATGGGCATGTCTTCCACAGAGCCACGCTGTGCTCCAAATGCAGGCCTGAATGGGCCTTTGGGATACACATCTCCCTGAAAATAGCCGTCCCCTTTAGGATCGCTGTAAATAATACAGCCAACAGCCCCTTGCTCCTGTGCCACTTTTGGTTTGATGCCCCGCCAGCTTTGTCCGTATTTGGCAATCACAATTTTTCCTTTTACCTCCACTCCCAACCTCGCCAGCATTTCATAATCTGCCGGTACCCCAAAATTTACAAATACCAGTTCTGCGGTAACGTCTCCGTCAGCACTCCAGCAATTGTACACCGGCAATTGACCGGCCTGTCCTGAGGTGGCATCTTCTTTTAAAGCAGGTTCTTTTAATGCCGCTGTAAAATTTTTTGTACCAATCATCGACAGCTCTCTTGTGATTGGAGTGGGAAACAATACATAAAAGGTTTCTATCTGTGCATCGTAGCCCCAGCTTTTAAATTTATTCAGGATATATGCAGCATTAGCATCGCCACCCGGAGAAGAAACGCTGTGTGGCACTGCAGACAAATATTTGATGAACTGATCAATATTTTTTGCACTGAGCAATGCATCATATTTTTTCTCCGTGGCTTGTTCTGCTTCCGCAGCGGTTTTGCTAAAACCTGCTACCGGCCTCGTTTGTGCAAGAGAAGATAAATGTTGTGCTGAGAAAAGAAAGAATACTGCAATTGTTTTTTTCATTGTTGGTATGTTAAGGTGTGCAAAACTATGATGTTGTAGATTTCAAATTTACTGCAAATGTTTTTAGGAGTAAATATGATTTTTTATTTTGAACAAACTTTTGCTTTCTATAGCAACATCCTGCAGTTGATACTGATGACCAAAATATCATTCACTTAAACAATAAACTAACAGGCATCTTTAGTATGCAAACAAAATTAAAAATATGTGAAAGCTGATGGCGTACAGGTGCTGATGAAAAACGGAGTATTACTGGATGTGGCAAGAAGATAAAAAGAAGAGTTTATGAAAATTATCGGGCATGGGTTTTAAAGCTCCGTCAGCTCCTCCACCTGAGTAACTTATATTCACATTGGCATTACCATAAATTTTCCTCAGTGCCAATGTAAGCTTCACCTCTATCTAACCGCTGGCACCAATCACTAAAATTCTTTCCCTTATCATAATTGCAATCGTTTTATAAACAAATGTAAAGGATGGGAATAATTTTTTGGCAATGGCTAAACAGAATATGCCATTTGCTCAATATAGTTTTTAAACACTATGAATATTTATTGCCTTTACAGCAAAAATTAAACAGTATGAAAAAAATTACAACCCTTCTTTGCATACAATGGCTGCTGATTGGCAGCAGCCATTCCCAAAACATTGGCATTGGCAATACCAACCCTGCGGCAAGGCTCGACATCAATGGCGATATAGCCATCCGCAGCACCGATATTATTATCAGCACTACTTACAATTATGCCCTTGATGTGAACACAGCCAGGCAAGCCTGTTACAAACTTAAAAATAGTGCTGTGCCTGTGGGCAACTTTATCCTTGCAGGCATTGCCAGCGGTGCAGATGGCCGTATGATAACTTTAATGAACCGCACAGGCGCCGGCATGGAAATATATAATGACGAGGCTGCTGCCACTGCTGCCAACCGCATACTTACCGGCACCGGCAGCAACCTTGCTGTTTACAATAACGGCACTGTAACACTTCAATACGATGCATCGCAATCCAGATGGGTTATAACAGGCATGCACAACAACAGCCTTAATTATTTTGGCGGGGGCGGCGGCACATCATCGTGGGATATAGCTGGCAATAATATCAGCAATAACAATACAGGAAACGTGGGTGTGGGAACAGCCAGCCCATCATTTAAACTTGATGTAAATGGCAATGAAAGAATAACCGGTACTGCCCTTACAGCGCCTGGCCTCTTTGGCTCCCTTACAAGCGGCGGCAGCCTGCGTATAGAAAATACATCCAATAATTTTTTCCTTAAAACCGATGGCAGTAAAATACAGGCTGAAAAATCGAATACGCTAACATCAGGTACCACTGCATCCACTTTATCTATCAATCCCCATGGCGGCAATGTGGGCATTGGCATAGATGGCGACATCCCTTACAAGCTTAGTATTTACCAACCCGTCATTGAATCCAATTCAAATACCAGTGTTTTACAATTGAGAGGCCAAAACCCTTTGGTAAATTTTGTCGATCAATTTAATACCAGCAGAGGCTATATTAAAGGAGTAACAAACAATTCACAAACACAATATCCGGGCGTTGGTATTGCTATTGGAGCCTCAGATTTAAATGATGGAGCTGGAAACTTTGGAGATATATATTTACTTGGAAAAGGGTATCAACCAACCATAACTATCAAAGGCACTAACAACAATGTGGGTATTAACTATACTACGCCGCTTGCACAATTGTTTGTCAGAAAAACAAGCAACACTGACTCGCCTGAAGGTTCGTTTGCCTGCTTTGGCACTACTTACGGAAGCTATTTTCATTATGGCAGCGCTGAAGACACCTACATTCGTGGCGGTAAAGACGGCAGTAAAGTCATCATTAATGATGGAGCACTTGGAAACGTTGGCATTGGTACCAGCAACCCCACAGAAAAGTTGAGCGTAAATGGTCATATCAGGGCCAAAGAAATTGTGGTAGAAACCGGTTGGGCAGATTATGTTTTTGAGAAGGCATATAAATTAAAGCCACTATCAGAGGTAGAAATTTTCATACAGCAAAACAATCACCTTCCTAATATTCCATCAGCAGCAGAAATACAAATCAATGGTTTGAAAGTGGGCGAAGTGCAAACAAAGATGATGGAGAAGATTGAAGAAATGACACTGTATATAATTGAATTGAACAAAGAAATTGAATTATTGAAACTAAATGATGCAAAAAAATGAGAAACTATCTTATATTAATCTTTCTGTTTAAATCGGCTTTTTTACAAGGGCAAAACAGAAATGAGTTTCCAGATAGATGCGGCAGTATTTCAAAAGGATTGGCGAAAATTATTTCGAATGAAAATATGCAGCATTTTTTAAGAACGACTTCCATTTCAGAACCATATCTTGTAAAAGTATATTGCACCATCTTTTCTGACAATGATGGTACAAATGCAGCCACAAATGAAGATACCATTGTAAAGCGATTTCAAAGTATGGTAAATTTTTATAGTAGTCGTAATATTTGTTTTGCCTTAGTAGGAATAAGGTATATTCAAAATTCTGACTATAATGTACAGGATGCTGACAATGAAGAAAGTGAAATGTATGACCTGAGAATTCCAAACTGCCTGAATGTATTTTTCCATAATGAATTATTTGTTTCATCTGGCAACATAGGAGGCATCGCATACGGCATTCCGAATACCGACGCTTTCATTAGCATAAAGGCAGGTTCATTCAATAATCCAAATTACCCATCCCTGATGCCACATGAGATAGGTCATGTTTTTGGGCTGTACCATACTTTCGAAACCCACCCCGGGGATCCACTTCACGGTAAGGAAAACGTTGATAGAACAGGGCCTTGCTCCGATTGCAGCTTAGATGGCGATTTGCTTTGTGATACCCCAGCCGATCCTGATTTATCAACTACTGATCCTTATTTAAAAAACAATACCGATAATAACTGTCAATATATAGGCAACAGGGTAGATGACTGTGGTGTGCTATATACTCCTGACACCCGAAACATTATGTCGTATGGGCAGGTAACTTGTTTACGGTTTTTTTCTGTTAATCAAGGGCAAAGAATGAGGTATTATATTTCTACCGAAGCAGGCTTGCAAAACGTGATGGCTCAAAATGAAGAAGTAAACTTTTTACCTGCAACTTATTCAAGTGGAACCGGATGGGGGGTAGCCCGTGATTTATATCAGTTTTTGCCTTCGATTGGGCCAATTGTATATAACGGGTCGGCTAATTATTTTTTTATCGCTAATAAAATAATAGTAAGCCCCGGAAATTCTGTAGTTAGATTTAGTCCTTCAACCGGAGGAAAAATAGTTTTAAAGCAAAACCAGTATTGCAATTAGTATTGGCTGGCTATATTTCTGCAGTTTATTTTCGATACCATTTTAATTCAGTAAAAAAGTTACAATAGCATATAGCTTTGTTACTACTTAATGACAAAAAACTTTACTTGTGCATTCAGACTATCAAAATAATAATTTCTTAATACAAAAAATAGCAATGATTTATGAAACCACTTTTGCTTTTACTAATCGCTGCAGTCTGTAGTGTAGCTAACGCTCAAAAATACCCCTTTTCTAAAACCGTTGACAGCAGCGACACCTGGCACAACATCACCATTAAAGACCCATACCGCTGGCTGGAAAATTTAAAAAGCGACGAAGTAAAAAACTGGTTCAAAGAGCAGAATGATTACACTAAAAACATAATGGCAAAACTGCCTATGACAGATGAACTGTACAATGGCTTTTTAATGATGGATTCTATACAACCAGATAAAATTGGCAAAGTAAGGCAGGTGGGCAACACATTGTTTTATTTCAACATCAAAACAGGCGATGCTAAAGCAAAAATATATAAACGCAATGGCGAAAACGGGAAAGAAGAATTGCTTGCTGACAATATGATGTGGGGAAGCAACTATTCATTCAGCGATTATGACATTGACCCTTATCAAAAATATATTGCCATCACCGCCGGCGAAGGCGGCAAGGAAATTACGGCCGTTACAAAATTTTACAACATTGCCCAAGGCAAATTTTTAACCGACAGCTTGCCGGGCCGCTATGCAGGCTATGCACCCGGCGAAGGCACTGTGTATTACATGCAGCAACCAAGCTGGGATGTGCATGTGATGACCGAAGACAAAGACAGGGTGTACAAAGTGCATAAGATTGGGACTGACACATCGCAGGATAAAATTTTTCTGTCTTACAAATTATTCCCCCAACTGTATGCGCTGGATAATACAAAACAGTTGTGGCCTTTTTGGGCGCAAAAAGATTGTGATTACGAATTGGTTTTCTCTTCCAGCGTATCGCCTTATGCCGAAGTGTATTGCCGCAAAACAAACAGCAGTGACCCATGGAAAAAAATAATCAGCGCCGCTGATGAAATAACAACCCTTAATGCAGGTGGCAACAAATTGTTTATGGTAAGCAAAAAAAATGCACCTAATGGAAAGATACTTTCAATGAGCCTCACTTCGCCTGATATAGGAAAAGCCATCGTAGTTGCTGCTGAAAAAGATATGCCGCTTGATGCCGGCGACGGCTTAACACAATCCAAAAACTATTTGATTGTGCCATATACAAAAAATGGCGTGCAAATGCACCATTATATTGTGGACATGCGTACTAATAAATTTTCTAAAATACCTTTTGCAGAAAATACTAACCTGATGTACCTCACACCATTTAATAAAGACAATGATGATGTGCATATCGTAAGAAGCGGATGGGCCACGCCGCTGCATTATACTTACAGCAACTTTGAAAAGCCTTTTGCAAAAGAAAAAGAATTTTCTTTCAGGAAAAATATTTCTTACCCATACACCAGCGAAATAAAAGTGGAGGAAACAGAAATACAAGGGCATGATGGGGTGATGGTGCCAGTGTCGCTGATATATAAAAAAGGCTTGCCGCTTGATGGGAAAAACACAGCCCATGTGTACAGCTATGGTGCTTATGGAATCAGTTCAGGCGCTTTTTTTAACCCTCAATATTTGTTGCTGGCTCACAAAGGCATTGTTATAGCTGTGCCGCATGTTCGTGGCGGCGGGGAAAAGGGTGAGTACTGGCATCTTTCGGGATATAAACAAAGCAAGCCGAACACCTGGAAAGATTTGAATAGCACTGCGGAATATTTAATTCAAAGGGGCTTCACCTCTGCAGCACACCTTGCCTGCGAAGGCGGCAGCGCTGGTGGCATTTTGATTGGCCGTGCCATAACAGAACGGCCAGATTTGTGGGCATGTGCTGTGCCGCAAGTGGGCTGCCTTAGCATGGTGCGCCAGGAGCTTGCGCCTAACGGCCCTGTAAACACACCCGAATTTGGCACCGTAAAAAATATCAACGAATTTTTTGCACTGATGGAAATGGATGCCACATTGCATGTGGCTAACGGCACCAGCTACCCCGCCATGCTTATCACCACTGGCTGGAACGACCCACGGGTAATAAGCTGGCAGCCTGCTAAATTTGCTGCAGCAGTGCAGGCAGCAAATATTTCAGGCAAACCTGTTTTGCTACAAGTTGATTACAATGCAGGCCACGGCGACAGCGAAGATAAATTTGCAGGCTTTAAAAAGGAAGCAGAAAAATGGGCTTTTGTATTGCAGCAAACTGGCTATAGAAAATAGTAATGGGATAAATCAATGAGGCAAAAGTTATGTATTGCACTGCGCTGATTTTTGTTTAAATAAAATAAAAAGGCTTATTTTAAATGGCAATTCAGGTATGGGTATTTGCTATACTCAATAGTTTATCAAACAAAAAAAATGAAGTTTGCCTTTTTATATTTTTTTATAGTATGGTGTGCGGCATTGCTTATAACTCATACAGGGCATTCGCAAACACTGTCATTCCAGTCTTACACATCATCGCAGGGGTTATCGCAAAACAGTGTATATAGCATAGCCGAAACTGACGATGGCTTTATGTGGTTTGGCACACAAGATGGCCTGAACAGGTTTGATGGCAAAAATTTTGTACAACTAAGAGGAAAGAAAGTCGGCGCAAACAAAATCAATGAAGAGGCAGCCGGCTTTTCAAAAATGATAACAGCATTGTGTGCGGACAGCAACAGACTTTGGGTGGGCACCACGTATGAACTTATAATTTATGACCGCTTCACCAATCGCTTTTTAAAACCTCAGGCAATAATTAAAGGCTTTGCTGTTCCGGAAAACATATGGGTGTTAAAAGTGGCAAAAGACAGCGCTGATAATATATGGGTACTCACCAGAAACAAAGGACTTTTTTGTTACAACAAAGCCTTGCAAAAAATGTCTTCGCTTAAGTTTGATGGCGAAAAGCCAAATATAATATCCCTGTCGTGGGAAGATAACGGGCAGCTATGGGCCTGCTCTGAAACAGAACTGTACAGGCAAACTTCTCCCGGTACTTTTAATGCTGCTGGCGCAAAAATAGTTTTGCAGCAACAAGGTATTTCTATTGCAGATATGAAGATAGTTAACAAAAGAGCCTGGTTGATAACAAACAGAGGCGGCATACAAATACTGTCTGTATCCAATAACAATAATATCACCATCTCTCCATTTGAAAAAGAATATTCCGGCAAAAATCACCTTGCTGATGCAAGGCTGCTTCATCAAAGCGACCGTAATACTGTATGGGTGGGGAGCAGAAGCAATGGGTTAATAAAAGTAAACCTGCCGTCAAATACATTTGACAATGCCGATGCTTATCAAAATGAGTATGCATTGCAGCGGCAGTTTATTCTTAGTTTTTTTACCAGCAGCCAAAAAATTATCTGGATAGGCACCAGCGGCGGCGGCATATCAAAGTATGATGCAGCCAGGCCACAATTTGGGCTTTGGCGCTCTGGTTTTTTTAAAGGCAACAGCACAGCAAACGACAACATGATTTTGAGTGTATTTTCTGACAATGGAAAAGATTTTTATATGGGTACTATGGTAAATGGGCTTATTCATTTCAATGAAGAAAAATCAATTTGGGATTATTATCTGCCAGAAGAAATGAATAAAAACCCGGCATCAAAAAATATCTACACTATTGCGCCTGGAGATAACAATACATTGTGGCTTGCCACCTGGGGAGGCCTTTATCATTTCAACAGGCAAAGCAACCATTTCACGTTATTTACCAACCCACCCGATGAACAAACTATAGAGTTGACGGCAGTTACAAAACTAAAGCTTGAAAATAAACTGCTTACAGGAGGATACCGGGGTGCATTCAGGCTTTTTAATTTGCAAAGCAAGCAATTTGAATTGCCAAAAGATGTGCGGCATATTTTAGACTCTGTAAAGCTGAGGATAAGGTACATGAAAGAAATGCAGCAGGGGGATATTTATATGGGCACAGAGGCGCAGGGCTTTGTTAAATACAATTACCTGTCTGGCCTGTTTACTTTCTTCTCCCAGTTTAATAAAGCTTCAAACGATTGCCGGCATTTTTGTTTCAGCCACGGCAATGTATGGATTGCCACCACAGACGGGCTTATACAGGCAGACAGCGCCACTATGATGGTTAAGAAAATATGGTCAATAAACGACGGGCTTCCCAACAACTATATTTATGCAGTGGAAACAGGCAATAACGGGATGGTATGGGTCAGTTCTAATGCCGGCATTTGCTCCATCAATACTCTTACAGGCATTTGCCAGAAATACAAAGAAGAGAATGGGCTGCAGGGCATGGAATACAATACTGCGGCAGCATATAAAACAAATGAAAATGACATTTGGTTTGGCGGCATCAACGGGCTTAACCGCATAAAAATATTGCCAGCAAAAGAATTTACTATTGCTCCCCCTGCCCCACTTTTAACAAACATTAAAATAATGAATGTGGAATATGTTTCCGATACCGCAACCCCATACCTGCATTCAATTATGCTGCCGCACAATAAAAATTTTATCAGCTTCGAGTTTCAGGCACCAGTATTTTCCCAAACTGAAAACGTGATGTATGAATACAAACTTACTGGCGTGGATACTGGCTGGATAAACAGCGGCACAAGAAACTATGCCAACTATACACAGCTTAACCCGGGGCAATACAATTTTTTTGTGCGGTGTGCCAATGCAGACATGTTATGGAGTAACGCATCTGCGGCGATTACCATTACAATCGTTCCACCCTGGTATGGCACCTGGTGGTTCAGGCTGCTTTCTTTGCTTAGTGGCGTGCTGTTAGTGGCTTTTGCAATAAGTATGCGTATCAAAAACATACATAATAAGGCAGAGGCCAAACAAAAGATTGCTGAAACTGAAATGGCTGCACTCAAGGCGCAGATGAACCCACACTTTATGTTCAACTGCATCAACAGTATTGACGCCTTTATACAAAGCAATGATAAATACAATGCCACCCTGTACCTCAACAAATTTGCTAAGCTCATCCGCAATGTGCTCGACAGCAGCAAAGAAAACCTGGTTCTGTTTTCAAAAGATATAGACACATTGAAACTATATACAGAGCTTGAGCAACTACGCAGCGACCATTCTTTTAAAGTTAATTTTGATATTGAGGAAGAATTGCTCAATGGCGATTATAAAGTACCGCCGCTGATTGTGCAGCCATTTATTGAAAACGCCATTATACATGGGCTGAGAAACAAAGAAACAAAAGACGGGCTGCTGGAAATAAAAATATCGCTTAAAGGAAACCAGATAAAATATTTGATAAAAGACAATGGCATTGGCAGGCAAGCAGCAGCTACAATAAATTCGGGCAAAGAAAAATCGTATGGCATGCAAATGAGCCACGACAGGGTAATGTTGTTTAATAAAGAAAAAGAGCCTTCAGTAGCTATTGCCGATATTTATGAAAACAAAAAACCAGCAGGCACAGAAGTATCTGTTCACCTAAACGCTATATAATGCACACCGCAGTAATAATTGACGATGAAACAAAAGGGCGCATTGCGCTCACAGAAAAAATTAAAGAGTATTGCCCTGTAGTGCAGGTAGTGGCAGAAGCTGCTAATGCTAAAGAAGGCATTGCAGCTATTGAAAAATACAAACCACAAATTGTGTTCCTTGACATTGAAATGCCCGGCATGAATGGATTTGATATGCTTAACCAATTGCCTGAAAAAAATTTCCACCTCATATTTACAACTGCTTATAATCAATACGCCATTAAAGCAATAAAGTATGCAGCATTCGATTACCTGCTAAAACCTGTGGACATAGAAGAGCTTAAATCATCCATCAATAATATTATTGCCAAAGAACCGGCACAAACAAAAGAGCAGCTTGATTTGCTGCAACACAATATTGCCCACCCAAAAAAAACGCTGAACAAATTGGCCATCCCTACTGCTGAAGGGTTGCTATTTTATAACATTGAGGAGATTGTTTATTTAGAAGCTCACAGCAATTACACCAACCTACATTTTAATGGCAAGCCTAAGATACTGGCATCAAAAACATTGAAAGATTTTGAAGAGTTGTTGCCCACAGATATTTTTTACAGGCCGCATCATTCCTTTATTATCAACCTCAATTATATCAAGCGCTATATCCGTGGCGATGGCGGGCAAATAGAATTGCAAACGGGCGCATTCATTGATGTATCAAGAAGAAAGAAGGATGAGTTTTTAAAATTGATTGGGCATTAGTTTATTGGCCCTTTATCAGTTGAAGCACTTTCTCCACATCTTCCGGTGTGTCGATACAGTGGCTCTCAAATTTCGTAAGCACACATTTTATTTTGAAACCATTTTCAATCCACCGTAATTGTTCAAGCGATTCTGCTTTTTCTAATGACGAAACAGGAAGCTCTGTTATTTTTTGCAGTACATCTTTTCGATAAGCATACATACCTACATGGCGAAAGTATTGGTGATGTGTATGCCATTCTTTTTCTTCCACGCCTTTTATAAAAGGTATCACCATACGGCTGAAGTATAATGCTTCGTTGTTTGTATTTAAAACAATTTTTACTTCGCCTTTGTCAAACAGCATTTCATAACTGTCAACTGCAATCATTTGTGTTGCCAGTTCTGTTTTGCCATCTTTTAATACTGCTGCCAGTTCATCAATCTGTTCCGGCTCAATAAAAGGTTCATCGCCTTGTATATTGATAACGTAATTATAATCTTCTTTTAATTGCAGCAAAGCATCCATGCAGCGGTCTGTTCCGCTTGGATGATCTGCATCAGTCATCACCACATCGCCAGCAAAATTTTTTACATGATTGAAAACCCTTTCATCATCTGTAGCCACTACTACCCTGCTTAATGATTTACTTTTTGCCGCCTGCTCATACACACGCTGCAGCATGGTTTTTCCTTTGATTTCAATCAATGGCTTACCCGGAAAACGGCTGCTGGCATATCTTGCAGGGATTATTCCAACTATCATATAAATTTATGCTTGAATGATTTCGTTATCCTGTAAAGTGAATAACTGGGGGACAGTGGCATTACGAAGATTAATATAAGCCTGATAAACTTCACTGTTTTTCATGCGGTGTTCTATAGCCAATACAAAATTATTAGAGAGCGCCATTACAATTTCTGATATCTCTCTTAACGCATGATTACCCCCGTCATTTTGAGTTATATAATCTACCAGCCTGCTTTCTTTAGCATATTGCATCAGCATCGGACTGGCAAGCCGGCCCACCATAAACCTAACGCCGGCAATCTTTGCTACAGAAAGATCAAGAATATCATCAAAAACAAATAATACTTCTGCAGGAGAAATGCGGTACTGCTGGCACAAATGCATCAATGCTTTTTCTTTATTCGCAACCTTATAATAATTCGCATGAAAACTTTCCCGTGTTGCAAAAGAGGCTGCCAACTGGTTGTTCTCGCCGCTGATAATAACAGAAATAGGTAATTGCTTATTCTGAAGAAAATGACTGAACCGCATCATATTGATGCCCATGGAATCTATTTCGCTAAAACTGCTATGGCCGTCTATATTTTTTTGCCCATTATTAAATACTCCATCCCAATCAAAAACAACCGCTTTTACCTGCCGCAGTTTTTGCTTCAATGTAGTGGAGCTGGTTACAAACTCACCACTAAAATAATCGTCTGGTAATAAATTAGCTTGCATGATTAGTTAAAGAAAAAAAGATAAATATGATTTCGATTTACCTAAGTAAAGGTAAGATTACCATATAACTAAATGAGCCATCTTTTTCTTGATGGCTCATTAAAATTAATTTGATTCAAGGTCTTGTATATCTAACATACCAATTGGTTTTCCATTGTCGGTAACCATGATAGTATCTACATTTGTTTTCTTAAAAATAGAAGCGGCATCATTCAGCAGCATACTGCCTTCGATACTTACAGGAGTTTTATATTCCAATGAGCCCAATTTTTTATCAAGAATTGCAGTGCCGTCTGTTTGCAGATGCCGTCTCAAATCACCGTCTGTGAAAACACCCTTCACCTGCATTGCTGTATCCGCAACAATGATAGCACCAAAACCAAATTCTGTCATTTTTATAATCGCATCTTTCACATTCGTATCTCCATCCACAACAGGATTAATATTGTTGATTGCTTCACTCACTCTTACCGTCATCAATTTTGTATCTCTTAAAAATTGTTCTGTACCCAATTGGGTCATATGATTTTCTGTCAATCCATTCAATACTTTCAGCGGAATAGTGATTGTATGCACACCAATATTTAACGCATTACGAACATGCTCTGCATTACGAACAGAACTGAACATAATTTTTGTATCGTAGCCATAATGATCAACTGCATCAACACATTGCTCTACCAAACCCAAAGCATCATGTCCCTGATCCTGTAAGCGACCAACTAAAGGACACACATAACTTGCACCTGCATGCATGGCCATATATGCCTGCTGTAATGTATATACAAGGTGAACGTTCACCAGCAAACCATCGTTACGCAACATTTTACATGCTCTTACTCCTTCTAAAGAAACAGGAATTTTAAAAACTGTTTTCTTTGGATCTAAACCAAAATTTAACTGCCGGTGTGCTTCCTTTACTACATCTTCTGCAGTGTTGCCTAATGCTTCAATCTGCAATACCGGCACCATCTTACTTAGTTTCAAAATCATGCCGTCAATATCTGTGATACCTTCTCTCTGCATGAAAGTTGGCGTGGTGGTAAGGCCATTCAAGAAGCCCAGTTTGAAACCTTCTTCAATCTCTTTCAGATTGGCTGAATCCAGGTATAATTCCATAAATGTTTTTTTAATGTGCGGCGAAAATAGTTATTAATTTGGGAATCGGCAATGGGTAGTTGTCAATAGTCAATTGTGAAAAGTCAATAATGCTCCCAACTTTTTATTTTTGATTTTTTACTTATTGCCTGTATTTTAATTCTATTGCATGCAGTTCAATCAATGGTTTTAAAAACTCTTCCAAATCATATACTGATAACTGGCTTGCTGCATCACACAATGCTTTTGTTGGGTCGGGATGTGTTTCAATAAAAATACCATCTACGCCAGCGGCAACACCAGCCCGGCTTAGTACCGGCAGGAATTCCCTGTTGCCTCCTTTTGCATCCGAACTGGGGATGCCATATTTACGAACGCAGTGGGTAATATCAAACACCACCGGGTAGCCGATTTTATTCATGTGATAAAAACTTCTTGGGTCAACAACTAAATCATTATACCCCATCGTGTAGCCTCTTTCTGTTAAGATGATTTGATCATTGCCGGAGTCAACCACTTTGCCTACAGGATGCTTCATATTATCGGGCGCTAAAAATTGTCCGTGTTTAATATTAATCACTTTGCCGGTTTTTGCAGCGGCTACCAATAAGCCAGACTGCATACACAGGTAAGCCGGTATTTGTAACACATCACAAACTTCAGCAACCGGTGCTGCCTGGTCGGGATAATGAATATCTGTTAATAATGTAAAGCCAAACTGTTCTTTTATTTTGGATAAAATTTTCATGCCTTCCTCAAGACCGGGGCCTTGGTAATAACTCAGGCTGCTGCGGTTATCTTTACAAAAAGATGATTTGTAAATAATGGGAATATTGAGTTTGGCACTAACCTCTTTTAATTTCTCAGCCGTTTTCATCATGATGGATTCTTCCTCAATCACACAGGGGCCGGAGATTAAAAACAGTTCATCTGCTCCGCAGGTAATATTGCCAACTTGTACTTTTTTTACGCTCATGGTTATATTCTTTTGTATAAATCTTTAATGGTTTCTAATGTTATTTTTTCTTTCCAGTCTGCACCAATTGCATGATTCCACATGTGTGGTAAATTGTATGCTACCTGTGCCATGGCGGTGATGGTTTCATCACTCCAGTTTTTGCTGAGGCCTTGTGGCAAAACCACATTATGCTGCTTCAGCATCTGCTTTAATTCTTTCACACCTTCCTTATAATAATCTTCTAAATGCTGAAAGGCGAGGCAATTGGCATAGCAATGTTTTTCATGCAAAATTTTTGACAAGCCATAGCTGAGTGCATGACATACACCTACTTCAGAATAAGTTAAACTTAAACCTCCCATCATACTGGCCACCATTAATTTATCATCATTTTCTTTTGTCTGTCCGGCATTGTCTCCGAGGTAAATTTCACGGCAAAGTTTTAACGATTGTTCTGCAAACGCATGACTGTAAGCATTGTTCAATGTTCCGTTTTCGCTTTCGATACAATGGATATAAGTATCCATTCCAGTGTACAACCATTTGTCTGTTGGCACAGATGCAATTAATTCAGGATCTAATATTACCTGGTTAAAAACTGTCCAGTCGCATTTTAATCCCAGCTTTTTTTCCGGGCCTGTTAATACTGCTGTCATCGAAACTTCGGCTCCTGTTCCCGAAATAGTTGGTACACCAAGATGATAAATGCCGGGCTTCTTAATCAAATTCAAACCTTGATATAAAGTAGATGACCCTTCATTGGTAAACATCAATGAAATGGCTTTTGCAATATCCATGATGCTGCCGCCGCCAATACCAATTACACCTGCAGGAATTCCTTTGCTTTGCAACACTTCATCTCTTAAGGAATCTATTTGTTCTGTTGTAGGTTCATGTGGATCTACATCAATCAACTTTATAATATCATTTGCTTCTGAAGGAATTCTTTTTAATAAATCTTTACCAGCAAAATAATTATCTACCACAAACAAAAAGAAACCTGCATTATCATTTCGCTTTTCTGCTAAAATGCTGGCCATGTTATCAAAGCTGCCACGGCCAAAAACTACCTTGTCTATATTTTTAAAATTCTTGTGAATCATTTATTGATTTGGAAATTTGGTAATGAGAGAACTGAAATGAAAACATACTTCTCACTATTTAAAAAATTATCCTTGCCCGAGTGAATTGTTCAGGCGGGAATTATACAATTATCAATTTTCAATTAAAAGCACTACTTTTTCTACACAGGCTGCAATATTTTTTGCCAGCGTCTTCACCTCATCTTCCGTCCAGGTGCAGCGGATGCCGAATGAAATCAAGCGGCCTACTACTTCCTGTGATTTTGGTAAATCAAGGTTGTTATAATCCTGCGGCACTCCTAAAATTTCTATCGGAAGTTTAGCTGCAGTCTGTATATTTTTGATATGATCCCACTGATTAATAAAATGATACATGTTGGTGTACCAGTAGTTGAAACCGCTAACACCTGCTTGGTTGAATTCATCCACCACTGCTTTTGCTGTGATGGTATCAGGCAAAAACATATTTAAGAAAGTAGCTGAATCACCATCCGGATCTGATATGGTTGCAAAAGAAATGCCTTCTGTTTTGGATAAAATTTCTGTCAGTAATTTTTTATTTTTACTATTGCGTTGAATCACTTCCGGCACACGGCTGGTTTGTACTTTGCCAATAGCAGCATGCAGTTCGCTGATGCGATAATTGAAGCCAATGACAGGATGCTGCTCCATTCCACGGTTGTTGCCCACATGGTCGTGTCCATGATCGCTGTAAGAATCTGCCAACTTGTAAGCAGCTTCATCATTGGTAACCAACACACCGCCCTCACCTGCTGTTGCTATTTTAAAAAAGTCGAAAGAGTAGCAACCTGTTTTGCCAAACAATCCAACAAAAGTTCCTTTATAAGAAGCGCCAAATGCCTGGCCTGCATCCTCTACCAATACCAGTTTGTGTTCATTTACCACTGCCATTATTTCGTCCATGTTGGCCATACCGCCGCACATGTGTACCAGGCAAATGCCTTTTGTTTTTGGGGTCAATACTTTCTTGATACCTTCAGCACTCAGGCAAAGTGTTTCATCTATTTCTGCAAACACCGGCAAGGCACCTACAAATAAAACTGCTTCTACTGAAGCAGCATAAGTAAATGGCGGAACAATCACTTCATCACCGGCACCAATGCCTGCTGCTGCTAATGCACAGGCTACCGCTGTGGAGCCGCTGCTGACTGCATGGGCATATTTTGCTCCCGTTATTTTTTTTACTTCCGCTTCAAATTCTTTTGCTTTCCAGATGCCGTTGCGTTGTGCATCGTGGTTGTAGCGAAATAATATTCCGGTACCCATTACTTCATTCACTTCTCTTTGCTCCTCTGTACCAAATAATTCTGATCCTGGCATAGTTGTAATTTTTAGGTTGCAAAAATACAGATTACTGCCTAATTGTACTAATAGCAATAGGGAATTGAAGTTACATAAAGTATAAATTATTGAATACCTAGATGGATTATTAATGACAAAGATGGAATTGTTTATAAAACAAAAATGATTTGCCTTTTGAGCAAATCATTTTTAAACCAAAAACCTGCTGCTATTTAAAGCAGTCATCTACTTTTAAAACAAGGTCATAGGAAAATTCTAAAGCGGGACATTATATTGTGTTGCAGAGATAAACAGTGATTAAATTTTGCAATTCATCTAAAAGACATCTTTGTCAAAAGTGGTCAATTTTTCAAAATAGCAAAGTCAATTTAAAATCCGTTGCAAATGTATAAGCTGTTAAATTGATTTTAAGTGTAAATCGGACACATTACTAACCGGAAAAGGCAAAAATTAATTGGGGAGATTTTCTGTTTCGGAAAAAATTACAACTCGCTGGGCAGTTTGTTGAATTGTTTTTTAAATGCCAGGGTAAAATTGCTGAGGTTCTTGAACCCAAGTTGTGTACCTACCTCTTTAACACTAAATTTTTTGCTGGCAATAAGTTGTTTCGCTTTCAGCATCCTGTTTTTTTGATAGTATTCATAAAGGCTGTAATCGTATATTTTTTTAAAGAGATTTTTTAGTTTGGTTTCACTCATCAGGGCAATACGGGCAAGTTCAGGAATGGGTGGAGGAGCTTCTCCTACATTTTTCACCAGGATGGCTTCTATTTGTATCATCTGTTTGATATCCGCTTCTGCAATCATCGGTGCATTTGCCGGATGAATAATTTTACTGTAAAGGTTCCGCAAAAATTTCTCCAACAGCAGCATTGCCCTGTTTTGTAATGCCGCCAGGTACAATGGCTGATGTTCCTGCAAAGCAAAAATATCTTCCATCAATTCCCGGTATTCAATGGTGAGCACTTCAAAATGAGCCACTGGCTTATCGGTGGGAAGAATACTGTCCCATATCAAGTCGTTTTCGGCAATACCAAAATACTGCTGAAACCATTTTTTGGTAAAATAAATATTCACACAACGGCTTTCTGTAGCTGCATTGGTAATATACTCCAGTGGCTTGCAGGGGTTACTTAAAAAAGCGCCTGAATAAATAGCGGTGTTGTCTTCCAGTATGGTATCTCCCAGTTTTACCGACAAGGCTTTCAGGTTTCTTACTTCATCAAACCGAAGGGTAAAATGATTTCCCTCCGCAGCATTTCTTTTGAAAAAAAAAGGTTGGTTAAGGACACACTCATTGGTAAGTACCTGCAACCCGTTAGCAAGCTGGTTTGTTTTAATATAGCCGCTGCCATAAGCTTTTGGCAACCTGAGTGTATTGCCAGTTACCGGCACATTCAATCTTTCTGCAAGCAGGTGCAGGTAATTAATATGATCACAATAATCGTAGGTAAAACTAAACATTGCTGAAGGTGAAGGTAGGAGTTAATTATAAAAAAAATTAGTTATAATTCCCGGATTAATTCGACTGGTAACCTGGCAAACTGTTTTTGAAAAGCAGCAGTAAAAGCAGCGGTGCTTGAAAATCCTGTTGCTGTTGCAGTAGCTTTAATACTGTGTTGCCCACTCAGTAAAAGTTCTTTTGCTTTTTGCAGCCGCATTATTTGGTAGTATTGATTGATGCTGCTGCCGTACATTTCTTTAAAAATTTTTTTCAACCTGGTGGCACTTATGTTTACCAGCTTGGATAACTGGTCAATAGTTGGTGGTGGTTCGCTTAATTTTTTTACCAATACCTCTTCCACCTTCATGAGCCGCTGCATATCACTTTCAGAAATATACGCTACCCCTTCCATTTTATTCATCTTTACTGAAAGCCTGCTGAAAAATCTTTCAATCAGTAATGCCACCCTGTTTTGCAAAAAAATATTTTGTAGTGGATCGGATTTTTTTGAACCCCACAATTCGTTCATCAGTTTCAGGTATTCTGCATCTAACTGCTCCATGTCAAAGCAGGCAGTTTTAAGAGATACATATTTTTGCAACCCATCCACATGGTCGCCAAGGCCAAGGTATTTTTTTAACCATGCTTCACTAAAAAAAACTTTCACTGCTTTTACATGTGTATTGGCTGTTACTTCTTCTGTATTATAAAACACATTGCTGGTAAGCCTTACAACCGAATGCCGGGTATTTTTTTTATGGAGTGTTTCTCCATCTACGCTAAAAGTGGCGGTATCATTTACATCAATATCTTCAAAATGGAGAATATAAAAACGCTTTTGTGATGGCTGCCTTTTAGCAATCAGGTGACGAAAAAAAACTACATCTGCAAGCAGCACCTGTAATTCATCGGCAATATCAATTACTTTAATGGTACCGCTTCCGGCAGGTGCCTGCAGCTCAACAAAATCTTCGCCATGATAAGCCACTCCCATTGCCCCGGCAAGTTTGCGGAGCAGTGATTTATTATCAGTATGATCTAATTCGAATACAAACATAGAACCAAATTATAAGGCCTTGAGGGCGATTAATGTTGGCAGCTTTAGAGATAACGCAAAGGGTTGCGGCGGGCATTCAATATGTATCGCTTTATATTCATCCAAAAAGCAATAAAAAGGTATATAATTAACGGTGAGCCCATGGTAAGAAATGAAATGTAGATGAAATTTTTACGGATGGTAGAAGTGGCTATCCCCATTCTTTCGCCAATGGCACTGCACACACCAAACACATGCCATTCAATAAAAAGTTTAAACCGTTTCATACTGCAATTTAAAAAATAATATCCAATAACTGTTAAAAA
>JANMJU010000172.1:0-12486 GCA_031371545.1 Chitinophagaceae bacterium | reverse complement strand
TTTTTTTATGCGTTTTAAAAATTTTTGAATTCTGTGCCTTTTTTATTGAGGTTAATTATTTTTGAATCTGTTGTTATAATAAAATCCTTCAGCATGTTATTGGCAGCCGAATTCACAGTGACGGTCTTCATGGAAAGATTGTTGTTGTCAGCAGTAAGTAAAAGATCTTTTTTATCATTGATAAAAACAAAAATGGCTTTCTCTTTTTCCAGCCGCAACCTGTATAACCCCTGCTCCGGCGCAGAAGTAGTTACCGTAAATTTTCCATTTTTTATTTCAGCAGTATCTACTACTTCAGGGTCTCTTTCGCTAAAGTAAATTTCTTCTAAGTAAATTTTCTGGTCGGGTAAATTTTTTATTTCACCAGTAAGCGAAAATTTATTTTTATCACTATTGTTGTTACAACTTACCATTATCAATGCGGCAATGCAAACCTTAATTACGTTCTTCATTTTCTTGTTTTCTTATTTTTTGTTGTGGGTGCCAAAAGAGAAATTTAATTTTTAGGCATTCAGTTTTTCTACCAATAATTTATTTACCACCTGCATGTCTGCTTTGCCCTTGCTCAACTTTTTTACTTCGCCGGCAAATAAGCCAATCAGCCCTTTTTTGCCACTTTTATATTCTTTTACTTTATCGGGCATGTTGGTAATTACTTCATCAACCCAGGTAGCTATCGAACTGCTGTCACTTTCCTGCAGCAGGTTTAATTCAGTGGCAATTTCCAGTGCATTTTTTTTCGGCGATTGCAGCAGGGCATTAAATATTTTGGTGGAGGCAATGCTGAAATTTACTTTGCCGTCATCTACTAACTGAATCAGCTCTGCAATTTTTTCCGGAGTTAATGCAAATTGAACAAGCTCAATATTGTGGTCATTCAAATAAGATTTAATGGGCCCCATCAGCCAGTTGGAAGCAGCCTTGTAATGTGAGGTATGCTTAATAATGGCTTCAAAATAATCAACCGATGATTTATCACTGCACAGCACATGAGCATCGTAAGCTGGTAACTGAAACACTTCTTTATATTTCTGTTCCAATGCTTCTGGCAATGCAGGCAGGGCTTTTTTTATATCCGTTAAATATTCGTCTGTAATATGAAAAGGTGTAAGATCCGGATCTGCAAAGTAGCGGTAATCATCTGCATCTTCTTTGCTGCGTAAAGAAAAAGTGCTGTTGTTGTCAGCATCATAACTACGGGTTTCCTGGATGATTTTTTCACCAGCTTCTGTTATTGCTATCAGCCTCTCCACTTCTACATCAATTGCCCTTTTTACATTGCGGATGCTGTTCAGGTTTTTTACTTCCACCCTGGTGCCTAATTTTGTTTCGCCTTTAAGGCGGATAGAAATATTGGCATCGCAACGCATACTGCCTTCTTCCATATTGCCATCGCATACATCCAGCCACCGCACCAGTTTTCGCAATGCAGTAATGTAAGCAAATGCTTCATCGCTGCTGTGCAGGTCAGGCTCACTCACAATTTCCAGCAACGGCACACCGGCCCTGTTAAGGTCGATGGCTGTAAAATTTTCATCTACATCATGCAGGCTTTTGCCGGCATCTTCTTCTATGTGTATGCGGTTGAGTAATATTTTTCTTTCCACACCATCCACGCTGATGGGCACCAGGCCATTTTTACAAATAGGTGTTGTGTGCTGACTAATCTGGTAACCTTTTGGCAGATCGGGATAAAAATAATTTTTACGGGCAAAATAATTTTCCTGCTCAATATCGCAGTGCAATGCCAGGCCAAGTTTGATGGCGTATTCAATTGCCTTCTTATTCATCTTTGGCAAAGCACCGGGATGCGCCAGTGTGATGGGGCTGATATGTGTGTTGGGTTCTGCACCAAAGCTGGCACTGTCGCCACAAAATAATTTGCTTTTGGTAAGCAGCTGGGCATGTACTTCCAACCCAATTACCACTTCGTATTTATCATTTTTCATTCGGGTGTAAAGGTAAATGATTTGAAGTACGATTTTTTGAATGACGAATATTTGAAAATCCACCGTATTGTAAGAGTCCAGTATTCTGAATTCGTCACTCGTAATTCGTAAATAAAAATGCCGGATATCGCTACCCGGCATTTTTTATTTATTGGCTATACTTTACAAATTGGCGGTCTTCAGTTTCCTCGGAATTTTTACATCAAAATTCATTTCAGAACCGGCACGGTTGATTTTTATTTTGTATAATTTTTTGTCTTCATCAGGCACCAGTTCTTCTCTTGCATCATCGGTGTTGTCAATCTTTTTCCCGTTTATCTCTTTGATGATGTCATCCTTTTTTATACCTGCTGTTGCAGCGGCAGAGCTGTCTTCCACATTGATCACTTTTACGCCGCCGCCCTCTTCTGTATCCTGAATTTTCAGCCCAATTTTTTTCTGGCGGGGAAATGCATTCTCCATTGCATCTTGCTGTATTTCCAGCATGTCTTCATTAAAGCCTTCCATATTGGTATTGGGCATTGGCGCTATTTTGGGCATACTAAAAGAACGCATGTTACCATCAGGGCTGTTAAAAGAATAAGCCATTTTTCTTTTTTGTTTCCTGTTTCCCAGTATGGCTTTTACCGTGTTTTCTTTTCCGTTTCTTTTGTAAGCAACTTTTATTTCATCCTTGGCTTTTTTAAGTCCGATTACATCAGACAATACTTCCGGGCTGGTTATTTTTTCATCACCTACTTTGGTGATGATATCATCTTTTTTTAATCCTGCTTTTTCGGCAGCACTTCCTTTTACCACTTCTACCACTTTTACACCGCCATCTGTTGATTCGGTAGTAACACCTAAAAATGCGCCTTTACTATTTGCTTCATCTTCATCACTAAATTTTCTCATGAAATCTTCGCCAAAGGTTTCCCCGAATTTTTCAAATCCTCCTGCACCCGGTGCAAAATCAAAGTTCATGGTTTCATTACCATCGGTAATGGTCATTTTTCTTTTGTTGATGGTGATGTCTTTGTCTTTAAACTCTGATAACGGTTTTCCATTAATGGTGATCTTATCACCATCCACTTCCACTTTCAGCTTTATTTCTTTATCCCCATTTTGCCTGATAATAATTTCCTGGGACTCTTTTTTTTCAGCCCTTTCTTTTTTTTCAGGCTTTTCCCTTTTTTCAATTATTTCTTCCTTTTCAATTTTCTCTTTGTTTGCTTCCTGTGCCAGCAGGCCAAGGGGTAAGGCTGCAAAAGCCAACAGTGTAACAGCTATTTTTTTCATACTAGTTAATTTAATTACGAAGTGTTTAGTAGATCAAAAGTAATATAATTTTTGATATTACGAAATCCTTCGCACATTATTTTTATCCTTTAACAAAATTTTTATTTTAGTGTGTAACAACATCTAATTAAGGGGAATGCCTTTTTTAGAATTCGATTCTTTTCATTCAATTAATAAAGGGAAGTTGTAACAACTTCCCTTTATTAATTGAATGATGCAGTTGCTTTTATAATAATGCTTTTACTTTTTCAATCACTCCTACCAGGTTGCTGATATCTTGTCCGCCTGCTGTGGCTAAATTCTTTTGTCCGCCGCCGCCGCCTTTTATTAAATGTGAAATATGTTCTTTAATAATTTTTCCTGCATCTAAATTTTTAGCAGCCACAACCGTATCGGCAATGCCGATTGCCACAAATGCTTTTCCGTCAATGTTGGCACAAAGCACCACCACATGATCGTGTAAATGATTTTTGATGTCGAAGCACAATTTCTTTAACGCATCTGCATTACTCACTTCTACAATCTGCCCTACAAAAGTTACCTTATTGATGATCTCGTCTTTGTGAAGCAATTCATTTCGGATGCCTACCAGTTGCCTTGCTTCCAGTCCTTCAATGCGTTTTTTTAATTCTGCATTTTCCGCCTGGATATTTTCAATTGCTTTACCGGTGTCTGCCGGGTTTTTCAGGTGGCCACGAATGACACTAATTTCCACGAATGTGTTGTTGATATAATTTTCTGCTGCTTTGCCGCAGACTGCTTCCACTCTTCTTACGCCTGCTGCTACGGCGCTTTCGCTTTTTATTTTAAAGATGCCCAGCTCGCCGGTGTAGCCAACATGCGTACCACCGCAGAGTTCAATAGAATATTTTTCATCCATGACAACCACCCTTACCAGGTCGCCATATTTTTCGCCAAACAAAGCCATGGCACCCAATGCTACGGCTTCCTCTTTTTTCATTTCTTTTATCTCTACCTGGATGTTCTCTCTTATTTTTTCATTCACCAATGTTTCCACCGCAGCAATTTCTTCGTCTGTTACTTTGGCAAAATGACTAAAGTCGAAACGCAGGTGCTCTTCATTTACCAGGCTGCCTTTTTGCGCCACATGATTGCCGATTACTTTGCGTAAAGCAGCATGCATTAAGTGGGTTACACTGTGGTGAACCGTAATGTCTTTTCTTCTTGCTGCATTTACTTTGGCAACCACAACGCCGTTGATTGAAATTGGTAATTTTTCAATAACATGAACAACCAAACCGTTCTCTTTTTTTGTATCAATAACAGGAATAACTTCTCCATCAAATTCAAGATTACCAGTATCTCCAACCTGGCCACCACTTTCAGCATAAAAAGGAGTAGTATGTAATATAATTTGATAGCCCTCTTTTCCTTTCGTTTTTACTTTTCGATATTTAACAACCTTCGTTATTAATTCAAGGCTATAATTCATTACTTTATAATAAGAGACTTCATTCAACATTGTCCAGTCTTCGGTTTCTAAAGCACCTGCACTTCTGCCTCTTTCCTGCTGCTTTTTTCTTTCATCCTCATATCCATCTTCATCTACACTCAAATTATTTTCTGCTGCAATTAGTTTGGTTAAATCAATTGGAAAACCAAAGGTGTCATTTAATTCAAAAGCGCTTTTACCATCAATTATTTTTGTTGATTGAGAACCTGCAATAACATCATCAATACGCTTCAACCCTTTATCAAGCGTTCTTAAAAAAGCTTCTTCTTCTTCTTTGATTACTTTACTTACAAAATCTTTTTGAGCAGTCAATTCCGGAAAAACATTTTCAAATTGCTTTACAATCACAGGGAGCAATTGAAACAGTAATGGCTGCTTATAATCCAAATAAGAATAATAGTAACGAACTGCACGGCGAAGAATGCGGCGTATCACATAGCCAGCGCCAGTGTTTGATGGCAACTGCCCATCAGCGATACAAAAACTGATTGCACGGATATGATCGGCAATTACCCTGAAGGCAATGCTCTCTTTGCCCCCATCCCCTGAAGGGGTGTTATTTGCATTGTATTTTTTACCAACAATTTTTTCTGTTGCTTCAATGGTGCCGGTAAAAACATCGGTATCGTAATTACTTTGCTTGTCTTGAATCACTCTTACCAATCTTTCATAACCCATGCCGGTATCCACATGCTGGGCTGGTAACTGTTCCAGGCTGCCGTCTTTTTTTCTGTTGTACTGGATAAATACATTGTTCCAGATTTCAATTACCTGCGGATGATCATTGTTAACCAAACTGCTTCCTGCTGTTGCTTTTCTTTCTTCTGCTGTTCTGCAGTCCACATGAATTTCTGTGCAGGGGCCGCAGGGGCCGGTGTCGCCCATTTCCCAGAAATTATCTTTTTTATTACCGAGTAATATCCGGTCTTCTGCAATTACTTTTTTCCATTCGTTGTAGGCTTCTTCATCTCTTGGCAGGCCTTCTTTTTCGTCGCCTTCAAAAATGGTGACATACAATTTGTCTTTGTCTAATTTATACACTTCAGTCAGCAGTTCCCAGCTCCAGGCAATGGCGTCTGCTTTGAAGTAATCGCCAAAACTCCAGTTGCCCAGCATTTCAAACATGGTGTGGTGGTAAGTGTCTACGCCCACTTCTTCCAGGTCGTTGTGCTTGCCGCTTACCCGTAAACATTTTTGTGTATCAACTGCTCTATTGTAAGGTGCAGTTTTGTTGCCAAGGAAATAATCTTTGAACTGGTTCATCCCTGCATTGGTAAATAATAATGTGGGATCGTCTTTTAATACAATGGGTGCAGAGGGAACAATGGTATGCCCTTTTGATTTGAAAAAGTCGAGGAATTGTTGGCGTATCTCAGCACTCGTCATCATAACCAGATTCTTTTTTGGGTTGATTTTTGAAATTTATCAGTCTATATTTGTGAGCCTTTGGCAGGCGTGGCGCAAAGATAAAGGAAACCCCCATCCCCTGAAGGGGGTAAGGCAAGAGTTTAAAAATTTAGAAATGTTTGCTGAATTGCAGGATGTGGAAATTATTGTTGATTAAAGAGAATAAGTAAATGTGGAAAGTAAAATATTTATTAAAGGGATGAAGCACCGCCTCTTCTCCCAGGGAGAAGAGGAAGGGTGATGAGGCCAAAGAGATTGTGATTAAAGTTGCACAATGGTATGCGGTACAAGAGTGCGACGCAAGGATGCTGAAGAAAGAAATGTGGCCGGCACAAAAAATAAAATCTAATATTTATGTTTTATAAATCCGCCAGATGGCGGAGAGGGTAGCATGAAAAAAATTAAATATTTCTATAACACCAATACGCTCCGGTACGAAAAACTGGTGACCCCTTTCAGGGTAAAGCTATTGCGGATATTTGGTTTTTTAAGTGCCTTCCTGGTTACCTCTGCCCTGGTGATTTGGATCTACACCAAATTTATTCCCAAACCAACGGACAACGCTACCCAACAGCGTTATGAATTGATGAGGGATAATTACAATGTTCTTTCGGGAAAATTACAAACGCTGCAGGAGCAAATGGGAGAACTGGAGAAAAGAGACAATGAAGTGTACCGTTCTATTTTTGAGGCCAAACCTTTACCCGACAGCGCCAGGGCCATGCTGACAGAAAAGAAAAAAGAAATTGAAAAAGTAAGTGGCCTGAGTGATGATGTGTTGAGCCAGGGCATTGCGGTGCAGCTTAACAACATCGGCGCAAGAATTGCTTACCAGCAAAAAAGCTATACGGATATTTCAAAACTGATTGACAAGAAGGATGAAAAACTGGCCAGCATTCCTGCTATACAGCCGGTGAGTAATAAAGAGCTTACCAGAATTGCCAGCGGCTTTGGTATGCGTATCCATCCTATTTATGGTATTGCTAAAATGCACAATGGGCTTGACTTTACAGCGCCGCAAGGCACACCGATATATGCCACCGGCGATGGTACGGTAACTACTGCAGGAGCCGGTACCGGTACAGGAAATCATGTGATCATTAATCATGGGTACGGTTATGAAACCGTGTACATGCACATGGTAAGGGTGAAGGCAAGAGATGGCCAACGGGTAAAACGTGGTGAAGTAATTGGCTGGGTGGGCAACACGGGTGCCAGTACCGGTCCGCATTGTCACTATGAAGTACACATCAATGGCACACCGGTAGATCCGGTGTACTTTTTTTACAACGACCTGAATGCAGAACAGTATGACCGGGTATTAAAAATTGCTGCTACGGGCAGTGCCAAAAGTTTTGATTAACGCCCTATCATCAAAAGGAAAATAATTTACGTTTATAAAGAAGCTCATTAAATTATAGTTATTTTACAGCCGACAATGGCTAAACAAACACAAATAGCATTTGATTTCGAAGACCTGCCGATGCAACCTGCACCCGAAAAAAAAGTTGTTGCCAAAAAGAAAATTATGGAAGTGCCGGAAGTGATAACCCTGCCGGTGGCAATTAAACAAAAATCAACACGGGGTAGAAAGAGTGTAAAAGAAATGAGTGCCGGGGTAGATTTAATTGAAGTGCCCGATGATGAAATCCTGTTTCAAAAAATGTATTATCCAATCGGGCAGGTGGCTGCCTGGTTTAAAGTAAACCCTTCGCTGATAAGGCTTTGGGAAAATGAGTTTACGGTTTTGAAACCAAAGAAAAATGGTAAAGGCGACCGGTTGTTCAGGCCGGAGGATGTTAAAAATATCCAGCTGATCTATCACCTGACGAGAGAAAAGAAATATACGATGGAAGGGGCCAAAGACTATTTTAAAAATAATAAAAAGGCAGAAGAAAAATTTGCAACGATCAGTTCGCTGAAAAAGATAAAAGGTTTTTTGCTGGAGCTGAAAGCGAATTTGTGATAACCGTTAAAGTGATTATAAAATAAAGCCCGTCCTCTTTGCACGGGCTTTATTATTACAAATTTATTTCACCCTTCTGTTGAATCATCATTTTTAATAACAATGTTGCTGGACTCTCCTGCAAACTCGATATCATTGTCTTCCATCAATTTTTTTATCTGCAGGTTGACATCATTTTTAAGCTGCAGGTATTCATTAAATGCAAAAGGCATGGTGAAATATTCTGCTGTAATGATGATGGAATCCCTGGTAATATCTCTTACAAAAATGGACGGGTTAATGATTTGTTCATTGTGGCCGGATAAGATATTTTTTATTTCAGCTACCAGTTGTTTGATTATTTCAGCGTTTGTTTGGGAAGATAATTCCAGTTTTATTTCTGCTCTTCTTTCTGTACGCAGGCTCCAGTTGTCCACCACACTGTCAACCATTTGTTTGTTGGGTACTGTTACCAGTGTTTTATCAGCAGTACGAATCCTGGTGCTGCGGAGGCCAATGCGTTCCACCATGCCTGTTACTGCATTTACTTTTACGGTGTCGCCGGTAAAAAATGGCTTGTCGAAAAATATGATGAAGGAAGCAATTAAGTTTTCAAGGCTTTCCTTGGCAGCCAGCGCCAATCCTGCACCCACCAGGCTTAGCCCTGTGAATACACTGCCAATAGGCTGATGAAAACTGGCTTTGATGATGAGCAACAGCCCACATATACCTACAATCACTTTTAAAAAATCACGGAAGAAAACAATCAGCTGATTGTCTCTTGTGTCCACCGTAAGGTTTGCTTTTTCTTCCAGCACCACGGCAATAAAATCAATGATACGAAGTACGAGCCAGATAAAGGAAACGATGATGACAGCTGGGCCGAGCCTCGAAAAAATATCGCTGCTGCTGTGTCCGTACAATTCAAATTTTAGTGCCTCGGGGAAAACTAATTTGTCGATAGAAAAGATAGTGATGATAATTACCAGGAACCATTCCACCGGCTCTGCCACCAGGTCGAGAAAATTTCTTTTGTCAAGTGTAGCCCAAATTCTTTTTGCCAGCTTGTAAAATAGAGACACCACATAACGGGAGAGGTACCTTTTTATCAACAGCACAAACAGTATGGTGCCTGCAACCAGTAAGTAACTTCTTACGGTGTTGTCAAAGTAAATACAATCTAAAAAATCCATTTAATAAAATTAGGGAATTACTGTAATCTAGTTTACCAAAAATTGATGGAGACCATTTTTGTTGAGCAGGTAAACTTTGTTGTTGGCAGCTTTTATCTGGATGGCTTCGTTAAAATTTTGAGGCAGCGGATAGTCTTTTAATTCTAAAGAGCCGGGCAGGTATTGGTGAAGCAATGAATCGCTGAAGCCGTATAATTTTTTGCCAATCACTTCTACATTTTTCCAATTGGTAAAAGGAATTTTGCTTTTCAGCGATCCGTAAATATCAAAAATAAAAAATCCTTTCGCCGGGTCGTAGAGGTTTACAAAACCATCCTGGTCGATGATTTGTGTAGGAGAAGGAACGGTATCAAACAATAACCTGCAATCCACAGTTTCAGTCAGCACCAGTCCATTATCATCTACCTTTTTCAGTTTGGCATCGCCTTCATCAAACAGCCAAATATTATTATCGTAAGAAGTTGCAATCGTTTTTACATTGAAAATATTTTGCTTCCGCAGGTTGATCACATTGCGTACGTTTAGAAAGCGGTCGAGTACTACAATGGTGGAAAAATTTTGATAGTAGAGGAGCAGCTTTAAGGGATTAGTAACATCAATGGAAAATAACTTTCCGTACTTGCGTACATCATTGAAGATGCCTACAGAGTCACCGTTGCTGTTCAGTTTTTTCAACTGGTTGTTATTGTCAACGAGATAAATATTATCCAGGTTATCAATGTTGAAATATGAAAAATCACCAGGGATTGTTTTCTCCAGTTTTAATACAGAATCCTTTTGTGCCAGCAACTGCACATTGCACATTGCAAAGATGAAAATGAAGGATAGTATTTTTTTTAGGAGCATCATTTTTTATAACTCGTCAGTATGGTGGTGGTGCCATCAAAAATGGCATAGCTGTTATAGTTGATCCATTCACCCAAATTAATATAGCGGCTATTGTTGTTCAAAGTAAAATCAATTGGCAGGTGGCGGTGGCCAAAAATAAAATAATTGATTGGCTCCTGCTGCAATACTTCTTTACAATAAGTGATTAGCCATTCATTTTCTTCACCCAAAAATTTTTCTTCATGTCCTTTCTCTGCCTGCCTGCTTTTTTTAGAAAAGTAATTGGCAAGCCCCATGCCAATTGCAGGTGGGATAATGCCAAACAGCCACTGACAGGCAGGATTGCGAAATATTTTTTTTAAAAATTTATACCTGTGGTCGCCGGGGCCCTGTCCATCACCATGCCCGATCAAAAACTGCTTACCATTAAAAGTAAAATGGGTGGGCTCAAAATAAACCAGCATATTTAGTTCCTGCTGAAAATAATCTCTCAGCCACATATCATGATTGCCTACAAAAAAATGAAGTTGAATGCCGCTGTCAGAAAGCTCCGCCAATTTACCCAACAACCGGGTATAGCCTTTTGGAACAACGGTTTTGTATTCAAACCAAAAGTCAAACATATCTCCTACAATAAAGACCTGTGCTGCATCCTGTTTAATGCTGTCTAAAAACTGCACAATGATTTTTTCACGCTGCAGGCTTGCTGCAGCATTGGGGGCGCCGAGGTGAAAGTCGGAAAGAAAATATATTTTTTTATCGGGTGATAAAGTCAAAATATAAAATTTAGATAGATACGCCGATTTTACAGATTGAAACGGGTAAGACGGATTTAAAAAACTGAATTAGCTTTATCAGTCTCAATCCGCTTAATTTGTGTTTCTATCAATCGCATGTTTTTATAATAATGATTCAAAAATAACCAGTTTCAACTAACTTTTATATTTTGTGGGATAATGGTATTGATTTATTCACCAAGTATTACTTCAAGGTTACAATATGCCTGTTCTTTTATCTTTAAAGAACAGATGAATATATCTTTTGAAATAACCAACGATGAAGAACGGTTTATTCAATACGAAGAAGTAAAAATTAACTACTCAAATTCATCTATTTCAAATAATGAACTCAGGCTTGGCAATGTATCCCTGCTTTTTGAAAACAATATTCAGCCGCAGGGTATTGATTGTTTTGAAATAAATAATTATAAAGCATTTTTCAAAACCGAAGGGGCTGATTTCCCCTTTGATATTTTTGCTGCATCTTTTTATTTGTTCAGCCGCTACGAAGAATACCTGCCACATGAAAAAGATATGTACGGCAGGTATGCTCATGAAAACTCACTCGCTTTTAAAGAAGGTTTTTTACAACTGCCGTTGATTAATATTTGGGTAAATGATTTAATAAAATCCATACTGCAAAAATTCCCTTCATTCAACATTCAACATTCAACATTCAATTTTTCTCCTACTTACGATATTGATATTGCCTACGCATTTAAGCATAAAGGGCTGGCAAGAAATATCGGCGGATTTTTAAAATCTCCTTCTGTTGAAAGAATAAAAGTATTGGTAGGGTTAATGCAAGATCCTTTTGATGTGTATAACTGGCTGGATGATTTTCATCAGCAGCATTCACTGCAGCCGGTTTACTTTTTTTTATTGGCAGCAAAGAACAGTCAATACGATAAAAACATTTTACCTCATGTAAATGCAGTGAAAGATTTAATGAATAGTCATGCAGCAAAATATACAGTTGGTATTCATCCAAGCTGGCAAAGCGGTGATAATTTTTTGTTGATGAAGAAGGAAAAAAAATTATTGGCGGACATCATTGCCCAACCCGTTACTCATTCAAGGCAGCATTATATCCGGTTCAGTTTGCCGCATGGTTGCCGCCGGTTAATGGAAGCCGGCGTTACTGATGACTATTCGATGGGATATGGCAGTATCAACGGTTTCAGGGCTTCGGTAGCTTCGTCTTTTTATTGGTTTGATTTAGAGAAGAATGAAGTATCATCATTAAGGCTTCATCCTTTTAGCTGGATGGATGCCAACTCTTTTTATGAGCAACATTTATCTGCTGAAGAAGCATACAACGAATTAGTGAAGTATTATACTATTTGCAAAGAAGTTGGAGGAACACTCTGTACCATCTGGCACAATAATTTTTTAGGAACTGATAAACAATTTGCAGGCTGGCGTGAGTGCTATGAAAAATTTATACTTCAGGTTCAGCAATAATTTCTTTCCTGCTTTTTCTCATGCTGTAGTTAACTAAGAACACACCGAGCAATGTAACTGCAGCGCCCCACAAAATATTCATGTTAAGTTTTTCTTTCAGTACCAATCCGGCTACTACCATTGCCACTAATGGATTGATATAAGCATATAAAGAAAACAAAGCAGCAGG
>JANMJU010000191.1:0-51678 GCA_031371545.1 Chitinophagaceae bacterium | reverse complement strand
GTATGTGCACAGTAACTTTTATACCGGTAAATGGACGTTTTTTTATAACCAGCAGCAGGGATGAAAATGCTGCAAGGAGCAAGGCTTTGATACCGGCAGCATATCAACAGGATGGAGTATCTCTGCTGTATCCAAAAGATGCCGCCGTAAATGGCAGTTGGATTGCATTGAACCAAAATGGTAATGCAGCGGTACTGCTGAACGGTGCTTTTGTAAAACATATATCAATACCACCATACAGGAAAAGCAGGGGCCTTATTTTTTTAGACATCATTGCACATGCTCAGCCGAAATATTATTTTAGTGTAATTGAACTGGAAAATATAGAACCATTTACCCTGGTGCTTTTTGTGAATCATTGTTTATATGAATGCAGATGGGATGGTAAACAAAAGCATTGTAAACAACTGGATGAATGCAGAAACTATATCTGGAGCAGTGCCACTTTATACGCTCCTGCAATTATCAGCAGCAGAAAAAACTGGTTTTCAAAATGGATCACTGAAACGAATAGCCCAACACAGGAAATCATATTTAATTTCCACCGCTTTGCCGGTGATGGCGATAACTCTAACAGTATTTTAATGAACAGGGGAGGGAAGATGCTGACAGTAAGTGTTACCGGGATTGAATTGGATAATGACAAAGGGATCATGCAATATTTTGATGTGGCAGAAAAGAAAACATCCTGCACAATATTAGAATTCGCAGAACAATTCGTTCAAAATTAATAACCATTGCATGTTTAAAAAGCTGTCACAAAAAGCATTTTTTATCAAACTCTTTAACTGGGAGTACTGGCCTTTTAATGTGGTATATATCCCCATATATTTTTATTGGCTGTGGTTGATGATAAAAGCCAGGTCAGCATTTTTTTTCAATACCTCCAATCCATTAATTAAAAATGGCGGCTTTTTGCTGGAAAGTAAGAAAGAGATTTATGACCTGATCCCTTCCGGATATTATCCGGCAACTTTATTTTTTAAACATGACTGCAGTGTGGATGAAGTGATAAGCACTGTTAAAATAAAAGGGTTACATTTTCCACTGATAGCTAAGCCTGACATAGGTATGAGGGGTTTGATGGTACAAAAAATTGAAACTGAAAAAGAATTGAAACTGTATGCCTCCAGAAACAAGGTTAATTTTTTAGTGCAGGATTTTATTGAGTATGAAAATGAAGTGGGGCTATTTTATTACCGCTATCCCGGACAGGAAAAAGGAAATATTTCCGGTATTGTTGGTAAAGAATTTTTGTCTGTTACAGGGGATGGCACCTCAACCATCGAACAATTATTACAAAAAGACCAGCGCTTTATTTTGCAGCTTCCAGTGTTGAGGGAAACCCATTCCGATACTTTGCAAATCATTTTAAAAAAAGAAGAACAGCAGCTGCTGGTACCGTATGGCAATCATTGCCGTGGATCCAAATTTTTGGACATCAGTAATTTGATTGATGATGAACTGGTGAAAAGTATTGATGCGGTGTGCAAACAAATACCTGATTTTTATTTTGGCAGGATGGATATCCGGTACAGCAATTGGGAAGACTTGAAGAAGGGAAAAAACTTTTCCATCATTGAATTGAATGGTGCAGGCAGTGAGCCAACACATATCTACGATCCAAGGCACTCCATATTTTTTGCCTGGAAGGAGATCATCCGGCACCTGGATATTTTGTATAAAATCAGCGTTCTTAACCATAAAACTTTGCAGATGCCATTCATGAATTTTTCTGCCGGTATCAAAATGCTGAAAGAAAATACGGAGTATGTAAAAGTTATCAGTATGCCATTAAATCAAATAGCCTAATTAAAAATAATAAAATCATAAAATATGCGGTACAATCAATTGTCATTTTTACACATCGGCTTAATAACAGCAGTGATACTATTTTTTAGTTCCGGTTTTAAAAGTATGCCGGTAAATGAAAACGATCCTGCTAGGGCAAATGAATTTGCTGTGGTGGAATTATTTACTTCAGAAGGCTGCTCCAGTTGTCCTGCGGCCGATGAAGCAGTAGCTGCTATTTCAAAGGAGTACAAAGGCAATGTGTCTGTATTGGAATTTCATGTTGATTACTGGAATCGGTTGGGATGGAAAGACGAATTCAGCAATGCAGCTTATTCTGAACGACAAAGAAAATATGCGGCTGCACTGGGTTTGGATGGAGTGTATACACCGCAGGTAGTAATAAATGGAAGGGAAGAATTTGTAGGTTCAGATGTTGATAGGTTGCATAAATCTGTAAAAAAGCAGCTTGGTATCACTAGTAAAAAATCAATTGGTATTACTGTTGCTGCCATCAGCCAACATACACTTGAAGTGGCTTATGAAACAACTGCAGGCAGTAACACAATGCTAAACATTGCATTGGTTCAGCTTCATGCAACTACCAATGTAAAGCGTGGTGAAAATGGTGGACGGCAACTGAGCCATATCAATATTGTAAGGGATTTTAAAACAGTGATGAATGAAAAAGGAAAAGTTATGTTGAGTATTCCTGCTGGCCTTACTGCAGGTGAATGTAAACTCATCAGCTATTTGCAGGACGGTCAAACATTAAAAATTTTGGATGCTGCAGAAACAATACTAAAATAAACGGGTGCAGTTAAAATTGTCGCATTAGATTTAGGGTTGCCAACCTTGAAAAGAGTATCATTAGACAATAGAAACCTGCTAAAAGGTTGGCAACTCTTAGCGACAATTTTAAATGCACCCAAATAAACAGCTGCTTTTTTTTTGAACTTATATATTTACATTGCAAAATAAAATTTCAATTCTCTGTATTTGCAATGAACGAAAACCTTTCCGCATTTAATCCAGACAAGTGGGTGGAAAATTACGCTGATGCTTTATACGCCTTTGCCATTACGAGGGTGCAGGATATACAATTGTCCGAAGATATTGTGCAGGATACTTTTTTTAGTGCATGGAAAGCAAGAGATACTTACAAAGGACAGGCATCTGAAAAAAACTGGCTGTATGCTGTTTGTAAAAATAAAATCATTGATCATTTTCGAAAACAATCCGGCAGCCCGTTAATTTTTTTGTCAAAAGAAGAGAATATTTATTTTGATGAAGATGGACACTGGACAAGTGAAACAGCGCCAAAAGAGTGGGGCATTGATTTAAAACAACCTGTAGAGTCCAAAGAGTTTTACTCCATACTTGATAAGTGCAAACAAAAACTGAAGGAGATACAGCAATCCGTATTTGTGATGAAATATATGGAGGAATTGGATTCGGAAGAAATTTGCAAGGTTTTGGGCATTACCACGTCTAACTATTGGGTATTGATACACAGGGCTAAATTGCACCTGCGTAAATGTTTGGAAAAAAACTGGATTGGTAAAAATTGATGGGCATATTTAATTTTATACACCTGGGCTGTAAAAAAGCCACTTTTCTTTTATCAAAAAGGGAAGAAGGCAGGTTAACGCCGCTACAGAAAATACAACTCAAATTTCATTTAAGCATCTGCGTTTTTTGTACCCGGTTTCAAAAGCAAACAGGTTTGTTTACAAAAAATGCAGCCCACTCCCACCTACATACTCACTACAAATTGTCTGAAGAAAAAAAGAAGCAGATAAAATTGTTGTTGAAGGATTAAACTAACTAACAGATAAATTCCACATCTTAATTCCTGGATAACTTTTTCTCCCAATAAATTTTTTCTGAACCCTGTTGAATAAAGATTGTTTGGCATCGGGCACTATTTCACAAATTTTCTCTAAAAAATAAAAATACAAAATGTTAAATCCATCTTCTTTCTTCTTCCGTAAGTAAAATAAGTGTTAACTATTGCTGACGTTCCCCAAAGAAAACTTTTGTATCTCTCCAGCCTTTGATAAAAAAATGACTCCCGGTTAAATGCCCGCTGTATGCAGGTACAGGATAGTTTTTTGCAAAAAAACCACTCGTCACGACTGCTAACTTTTATTAAAATCGAAACCAATTATTTATCATTCAAAAAACAGTTTAATTATGAAAAAAAAGCTATCCGCAGCATTCCTCTTAATGGTAATGCTAACCAATACGGTACTTCCCGTATTCGCTTCTTCTCACCGGGAAGCCCCATTGATTTCTAACGATCCGCTGGCAGACAATACGGATCTGTATGCTTTCCGAAGTCCTGAAAACCCAGATTTTATCAACATCATCGCCAATTTTGTTCCGGGACAATTGCCACAAGGCGGCCCTAATTATTATTCTTTTGGCGAAAACATCCGCTATGAAATTCATGTTGACAACAACATCAATACTCCCGGCGATGACATTATTTTCCGTTTCACATTTAAAAAAACAATTGAAGATTCTTCTACTTTTTTCAACATCCGTTTAGGTAAGCAAAATTTAAAAACCACTTACCTCATGCAAAGAAGTGTAGATGGCGGTGCTACTTTTCAAACAGTAGTGGCAAATGGTGTGGTGCCTCCTCCAAACATTGGCCCACGTTCTATCAGCTCTCCTGTAGGTTTAAATGCACCTGATTACAATAGTCTCATCAACAGTTCCATTGTTACTTACGGCCTGGGCCAGAAAGTATTTTGTGGTACTGCGGATGATCCTTTCTTTGTTGACTTAGGTGGTATTTTCGACCTGGGTGATGCTCCAAGGGCTTCTGGTAAATATACAGATGGTTTAAAATGCCTGAATGTATCTACCATTGCTTTGCAGGTGAATATTAAAACACTACAAAAAGACCACAAAGGAAGTTGTGATGCCCAAGGTATCCTTGATCCAAATTATGTGATTGGTGTATGGGCAAGTGCCAGCAGGCAGAAAATAAGCATCTTGCAACCTGATGGAAAAGGAGTACAAACTTCAGGCCCATGGGTGCAGGTATCAAGGCTTGGTATGCCATTGACCAACGAAGCTGTTGTGCCAATAGGTTACAAAGATTACTGGAATTCATTAACCCCATACCAGGATCTTTCTAAGTTATCTACATTCGGTAATTTCTTTTACAATCCTGAACTGTCATTGTATATGAATGATGACCAGTTTGGCGGTGCTGTTCCTGCACTTTCCAACCTGCGTATTCAGAAAAATTCTCTTGGCGCATTTGGATTTGGAAATGGCCAGGATGGTTTGTATTCACTAAAAGGCAGTTCGGCTGTCACGGGTACCGCTTTGGATGATGCTATTTTTGGTACTTTATTATTACCAAGAAGAGGAGCTCCCCGTTCAGTTGATCTGTGGCCGATCTTCCATACGGGTGTACCCAATTTAAGCCCTTACCAGTTAGCTACCGGCAAACCTGCAGGTAACCCACTGGCAGCCGGCAAACCTTTTATCAATAACTTTTTGCCTAATGGTGGTGATATGCTGCGCCTTAATATGGCTGTGCCACCAACGCCAAGGAATAGCCCAAAATTTAGTTCACTCGGGCTGGTGCAGGCAGCAGTATTAGGATTAACAGATCCTGCATACAATACTACTACCGCTATACAAAATATCCCTAACATGGATGGCTTCCCCAATGGCAGAAGACTGGAAGATGATGTAACAAGAATTGAACTGCAGGCAGTAGGTGGCGTGGTACTGGCAGCTGTAGGATTGTGGTATGATGATTACACCGTTGGCGGCAGCCCGTTAACGCCTAACCTGATCAATACATTGACCTACACAACCGGGGTTGAAAAAAATGACAGGCCATTTAAAACAGTGTTTCCTTTTGTAGCGGAGCCTTTTGCAGGTACCTACATTTGCCCATGTGATCAAACAACCACCACCAACAATGCTAAACCAATGTTGCGGTCGGAAGTGAACACAGGTGCAATTTTATCAATGGCTGCACCGGATGTATTTGCAACAGTAACCCCTAATCCATTTGTAGATAACAGTGTTGTTAAATATCACCTGGACGCAGCAGCACAGGTAAATATTTCCCTGTACAATACAGATGGTAAACTGGTAAAAGTATTGGTAAGTAAAAAATTAAATGCCGGTACTTACACCCAGGATTGGAATGGAAGCGGCCTCACCAGCGGAGCTTATTTTATCCAGGTAAGTAAAGATGGAGTGGTAAAGCAAAGTATCCGTGTGGTAAAAGGATAATGCAATAAATAAATACGAAACAGTTCTTGATAGTTTCTAACCCTGCCTGTGTAAAAACCGGCGGGGTTATTTTTTTTGAATGTGATTGCCGGCCAATATTTTCATGGCAACATAGTTGTGTCACTCCCTTGTACCGCATATCAATATGCAACTTCAGCATCCGGTCTAAGTCAGTACCGCTATATTCAATCCACTTTTATTTCTAAGAAAAACATCCATTTCTTTTAAAATTTCGTAGTTATTAACAGCCCTACAGAAACGATTGCTTAATAAAAATTTCTACCTTAAAAATATACAATCATGAAAAAGAATTTACTCTCTATTTTGCTCATCGCTTTTTTTATCGGTGCAGCAGGCTTTGTAGTATTGAAATACAACCAGGACGAAAAGAAAAAAGAAACAGCCATTTATCAATTGCTGCCAAGGGCTGGCGCACAGGCTCAATCCGACGAATGGGCCAAAACAAAAAAAACAGCCGAAAAATTAACAGCTGCCATCAAAGCCAATCCGGAAGACAAAAAATCATTACTGGAACTGGCCAATCTCTGCATCATGGAATCAAGGGCCACCGGCAATTACACTTACTATGATATGGCTGCCATGAAATACATCAATGATGTGCTGAAACTGGAACCAAATAATTTTGAAGCACTCACACTTAAAGCACTGGTGCAATTGTCACAACATCATTTTGCAGACGGGCTTGCCACTGCAGAAATGGCAAAAAAGATAAATCCTTACAATGCTTTTGTGTACGGTATTTTAGTAGATGGCAATGTGGAAATGGGCAAGTATGATTCAGCAGTGGCAGCAGCAGAAAAGATGATGTCTATACGGCCTGATCTGCGTTCTTATGCAAGGGCATCTTACCTCCGTGAAATTTACGGCGACTATCCCGGTGCCATTGAAGCAATGAAACTGGCTGTAGATGCCGGTGCTCCTGGCGATGAATCTACCGAATGGAGCAGGGTGCAGCTTGGTCATCTCTATGAAAATACCGGCGACCTTAAAAATGCAGCCATGCAATATACCATTGCCACCAATGAGCGTCCGGGCTATCCTTATTCGTTAGCAGGGCTGGCCGGTATTTCCCTGGCTGAAAAAGATTATGTCAAAGCGGTTGCTTATTACCAACAGGCAGACTCCATCATCAGCAATTCCACATTTAAAGAAGGCCTGGCAGCAATATATAAAATGGAAGGAAAAAATACTGAAGCAAAAAAACTGACAGAAGAAACCATTACAGAAATGACCAAAAGTGCAAAAGCTGCATTGACAGATGAAACTATTGGCCACTATTCTGATAAAGAACTGGCGGAAATACTTATCAGGAATGGTAACTATGATAAAGGGCTGGAACATGCACTGGCAGAGTATAACCGCAGGCCTGATAATATTGATGTAAATGAAATGCTTGCCTGGGCTTATTATAAAAAAGGAGATTCAGGCAAAGCAGGGCAATATATTAAAGTGGCATTAAAGACCAACAGCCAAAACCCCACGCTGCTTTGCCACACCGGCCTTATTTTTTTGGGAACTGGTGATAAAGCACAAGCTAAAAAATACCTGCAGGATGGTTTAAAAAACAATCCCAACATTTTTGCTGAATTAAAAAATGAAAGTGCCGCAGCATTGAAGCAGTTATAAAAAATCATTCACCAAATAATTGATTGACACATGCAGGCAACTTTTAAAAAAATAATACTCTTTTCAGCGCTGCTGTTTTTTGCACCGCTGTTGTTTGCCCACAGTATTAATTATGTGTTGGAAAATGCCCCGGCAAAAGATGTGGTATGGTTTTATCTCCAGCTTGGTTTTACTCATATCATCCCTTCTGGTGCCGATCATATTTTATTTGTGGTAGGGCTGTGCCTGTTAAGTACCAATATAAAAACCATCATTTGGCAGGCTACAGCTTTTACTGTAGCACATTCCATTACGCTTGCCCTCAGTATGAAAAATATTGTGATGGCACCCGGTGCATTAGTAGAGCCAATCATTTCACTCTCCATTATGTTTGTTGCTGTGGAAAATATGATGATCAAAAAACTAAGGCCTTGGCGGATACTGGTAGTTTTTTTATTTGGCCTCATCCACGGTATGGGCTTTGCCAGTTCACTGAATGAAATTGGTTTGCCCACTAATAAATTCTACACTTCCATCATTGCTTTTAATGCAGGCGTGGAGCTGGGGCAAATGGCCGTGATAGCAGCCGTATTTTTTCTTCTCATCAAACCTTTCAGAAATAAATCGTGGTACCACAAAAGGGTTGTGTATGGTATCTCCGCTGTCATTACACTCATTGCTTTTTACTGGACGGTAGAACGTATATTTTTTAGCTAAGTGTTATTGGGGTTTTATTTTTTTCTTTAAAAAACACATTGTCCATGTTGTAGAAGTTGGGCATTTCCAAATACTTTTCCTTCTTTTCTGCAATGAGCTTTGCCGGTATTCTTCAAACTTGTCGCTGGCAAATTTTAAAAATTCCAGTCACAATACATCATTTTTGTATTCTGCTGCCTCTCCGCTGCCTCTTAATTTATTTTCAGCTTTCCAAAGTGTTACTTCAATTGCTTTTTCTTTTGTTTTTTTTTGTCATTCTACACTGTCAATATTTGCATTTTTTGAAAAGGAGTCAAAGTAGGGTTCTGTCCTCTGCATTTTTATAATGTGTAGTTGGTGTAGTTGGCATTAATTTTTTTTTGAGAGTGGGCTTTTTTTTATAAAACGATATTGTGCTCATTGGATCCCGATAAAAATCCCAACAGAAGTGGAAGACTAAAAATTAGGGACAGCAACATCTATTCTTCCAGAAATGTTCAATAATCAATACTCAATTTTCAATACTCAAGTAAGGGTAAAAGCGGCTATCTTTGCCGCCTTAAAAACAGACGTACAAGGGAATGAAGAACATCAGAAATTTTTGCATCATTGCACATATCGACCACGGAAAGAGTACCCTGGCAGACCGCTTACTGGAATTTACCCATACCATTGGCGAAAGGGATATGCAGAGCCAGGTGCTGGATAACATGGACTTGGAAAGGGAAAAAGGCATCACCATTAAAAGCCATGCCATCCAAATAAATTACAAATGGAAAGGGGTGGACTATGTGCTGAATTTGATTGATACTCCCGGCCATGTGGACTTTAGTTATGAAGTGAGCAGGGCACTGGCTGCCTGTGAAGGTGCGTTGCTTTTGGTAGATGCAAGCCAGGGCATACAGGCACAGACTATCAGTAATTTGTACTTGGCAATTGATAATAATCTGGAGATCATTCCGGTGATCAATAAGATAGATATGGACGGCGCCATGATACCGGAAGTAACCGACCAGATAGTGGAATTGATTGGCTGTAAGCCAGAAGATATTTTGCTGGCAAGTGGCAAAAGTGGTATTGGTATTGAAGAAATACTGACGGCAATTATTGAACGCATTCCAGCTCCGAAGGGTGATGAAAATGCGCCGCTGCAGGCATTGATTTTTGACAGTGTGTTCAATTCTTTCAGGGGCATTATTGTTTATTACAGAATTTTTAATGGCACATTAAAGAAGGGTGATAAAATTAAATTCAGCAATACCGGGCTGGAGTACGGGGCAGATGAAGTCGGCATTTTGAAACTGGGTATGGAAGCCAAAAGTGAAGTGAGGGCTGGTGATGTGGGCTATATTATCACGGGTATAAAAGTGGCTAAAGAAGTGAAAGTGGGTGATACCATTACCACTACGGTGAATGGCGCTACAGAATCTATACAGGGTTTCCAGGATGTGAAGCCGATGGTGTTTGCCGGCATCTTTCCGGTGGAGACGGATGCGTTTGAAGAGTTGAGGGATTGCATGGATAAGCTGCAGCTCAATGATGCGTCACTCACTTTTGAATTGGAAACATCGCAGGCTTTGGGCTTTGGTTTTCGTTGCGGATTTTTAGGAATGCTGCACATGGTAATTATACAGGAGCGTTTGGAAAGAGAGTTTAATCAGACGGTGATTACCACGGTGCCGAATGTGAGTTTTATCGCCACAACAAATAAGGGTGAAGTGGTAAGGATTAATAACCCTACCGAAATGCCCGACCCTACAAGGATTGATCATATTGACGAACCTTTTATTAAAGCACAGATCATCACCAAACCGGAATACATTGGCAATATAATGACACTGTGTATTACCAAACGGGGTATTCTTACGCACCAAAGTTATTTGACAACCACCAGGGTTGAATTGAGTTTTGAAATGCCGCTGACTGAAATTGTGTTTGATTTTTATGATAAATTAAAAAGTATCACGAGGGGATATGCATCCTTCGATTATCACCCGATTGAATACCGGCCGAGTGATATTGTGAAGATGGATATTTTGCTAAACAATGAAAGAGTGGATGCATTAAGTGCATTGATTCATCGTGGCAGGGCGCATGAGTTTGGCCGCAAGTTGTGTGAAAAATTAAAAGAGCTGTTGCCGAAGCAGCAGTTCCAGATTGCGATACAGGCTGCTATTGGCGCCAAGGTAGTGGCAAGGGAAAACATCAGTGCGATGAGAAAAGACGTTACTGCTAAATGTTATGGTGGTGATATCAGCCGTAAAAGAAAATTATTGGAGAAGCAAAAAGAAGGTAAAAAGCGGATGAAGCAGATTGGAAATGTGGAAGTGCCGCAGGAGGCGTTTTTGGCAGTGCTTAAACTCAATGACTAAGTTTAGTTATGAATGATGAATGATTAGTTATGAGTTGATAAATAGTTTTGTGTTATTATTTTTTTGAAACGGGCAGAATAATTTTATGGCAACATCGTTGTATCACTCACTTGTACGGCATATCTTAATTGAACAAATAAAAAATTATGAGTAATTTATCATTAAACCCCGACATGAATTTAGAAGTAACGGCACGTTTTATTGCCAAAGGCAGTGATGCGCCGTTGACTGGTGATGCTTATAAAGTGCGCCTGTTTGATAAAGATATTTTTGATGATGATTATATCGGCGAAAGCGGACTGGATGAAAATGGGGTGGCTAAAATAAAATTTAACCACACAGCTTTCAGTGATCTCGGCAATATTGAAACCACACCTGATTTTTATTTCGTAGTGGTAAAAGATGGGGTACAAATTTTTGAAAGTAAAGTAATGGAGGAACTGGATGTGACAGCCATTGAACAATTTAAAATGGGAGAGGGGCAACTGATTGACCTGGGAACTTTCCTTGTGGAAGGTTAATAATACTTCATGTTGTTACAATCTGTTGAATCCGCTGTTGGCAGATTTTTTGTTTGGGAGGATTCTGCTGGTGGGCTGATAATTTTACTGTCGCTGCTGCTCTCTGTATTGGGCATTGAGCAAATGCTGTCTTCAATTATTGCTGATGTTGATTGAATTGACTTGAAGTCGATATCGCCTTTTGTAATGGAATCGTAGATAACCGTAACTCCTATGGTGCTTGTACAAACAGGCTGGGTTAAAATAGGCATTGGCATTGTATTTATGTTGAAATTAAAACCTCCAACCATTACCTTTTCATTATTTATTTTTTCTTTGGCAATAGGCAACATTGGCTCCCCAATAGTCTGGCTGCTTTCAATTTTATGCTGATCAATCACTGCATTACAAGAAAACAGCATGCTGCTGAAAGCCAGCAGGCATGCTGTTAAGAACTGTTTCCATAGGGGTAAATGTATTTGTAAAATATTTTGTGGCAGCGTAATGCTGATGCGTTGCAATTGTTCATTTCTAAAACGTCCGCAAAGGGTTTTTTCTTGTTGGCGGAGTAAAAAATATTTTATTGCTTCATCCGGCATAGAAGTAAAATCAACTACCGTTTTGGTACATGCAGTACAATGGCGGCCTTGCAGGTTGGGTGTCATTGCTTCCCAATCCTCATGGCAGGGTTTTGGGATGGAGATCTTCAGCATACAAAAGTTTGCAATTAGATGCAGGGAGTAGATCTTTACATAAGTTCTGTTGTATTATGCTGATTTTTTTCCAATTTGAAAATTAAGTGCTTCCGGGATAATATTAGTCAATGCCCACTTACAATTTTGTTAAATAAAAAAAGCTGTCTTTGTTAAGACAGCTTTTTGAAAAGTAAAACCAGGGAGTTAAATTATTTTTTTATCCAGGATAATTTTTGAACAATAATTTATATACTTACTGCTTATCATTATTTTTCATCTTCGGTTTTGTATCCATTGTTTCTTTTACAATAGCGGCTCTTACTTTTTCCTGGTATTGTTTGTTGATGGCTGTATTTAATTGTTGAGCTTCTCCCAGTTGCAGCTGCAGGCTTTGTATCCGGTCCATCTGCAGGTTGGAAGGTTTTACTTCTTGGTTGCAGATCGTTCCGTACACATCGGTAATGTCTTCTCTCAATTTCTTCTCATCCGCAAACATGGATTTTTGTTTTGAAGCCAGGCAGCGGTTGCGTAGCTCTTCCAGTTTATTGTTGTATTCCTCCACGAGTTTTTTCACTTTGGGATTTTTAATTTTAGCCAGGTTTTCTTTCAGCATTTTTTGAGTGATATTCACACTGTCCACCAGTTTGGCTAGCTTTTCATGCATCTGGTACAGTTCCATACCGGCATCAAATTGTGCCTGCATATCTGCCAGGCTCATGGTGCTTTTTTCATCCCGTTGCATGGTCATTTTGTTCTCGTAATATTTGTCGCCCACTTTTATTTTTACAGTGTATTCGCCGGGTAATACTATTGGTGCTACAAAAGCCCCAAAGTCCATTTTGGTGCCGCCGCCTGCTACTTTCGGTGGCATGTAGCGCATGTTCCAGCGTACAATGTTGATACCTTTTCTTTTGGTGCCGGGCATACTTTGCACCAGCTTACCATCTTTATCATATATTTCTACGGTTACTATTCCTGTGTTGAGCCTGTCTTTAAAATAATATTGAATAGGTGCTTCCTGCGAAGGATTGCCGCCAACATACCCATCACCATTACCACTGCCCACATAATATTTACCCATTGAAATATTGATCGGCTTGGGTTCAAATATCAACACTTCTTTTTGAGCTGCATCCTTTGTCATATTTCTCATCGGCGTGATGTTATCTACAATCATGATACCACGGCCATGTGTTGCCAAAATCAAATCATTGGTGACAGGTTGAATTTGTATATCTCTAACCATTGCTTTCCACGGCACATTGTTTTTCATCCTGAACCAATTGGTACCGCCATCCAGTGATGCAAACAGACCCATCTCTGTACCTGCAAATAATAATTCTTTATTCACCAGGTCTTCTTTTATTTTATGGGCAAAGCCGGTAAACTCAGTGCTGGTAATCCTTTTCCACGTTTTACCCATATCGGTTGATTTGCCAATATATGTTTTCATGTCTCCATACATGTGGTTATCAAATGTGGCGTACACAGTATTTTTATCAAACTTCGATGGCTCAATGCTGCTTACCCATGTCTGTGCAGGAATGCCGGCGGCGGCATAATTAGCTGCCACATTCGTCCATGTTTTTCCACCATCGGTTGTGTATTGAAGGTTGCCATCATCGGTGCCTGCCCAAATAATATTTTCATCAAAAGATGATTCAGCCAAAGTAAAAATAGTACAGTGGTTTTCTGCTGAAGTATTATCTGCACTAAGGCCGCCAGACTCTTCCTGTTTTTGTTTACTTTTATTATTGGTGGTTAAGTCAGGAGAAATTTTTGTCCAGTTTTTTCCCTGGTCGGTGGATCGGTACAAATACTGTGCAGCCATGTAAAGGTTAGCTTTATTTTTTGTGCCGGTTACAATGGGAGAGTTCCAGTTAAAGCGTAGCTTCTCTTCATTTTTAGATGCCTGTGGTTTCATGCTGAAAGCAGTTCCGGTTTTCAAATCAATATGATTGGCTTCACCTCCCTGCGATTCTGCATACACTACATCCGGGTTCACAGCATCTACCTGTACCCAAAATCCATCACCGCCACCCAGATTTTTCCAATCGCCATTTTCAATACCACCGGCACTTTGTGATGGTGCATACCAGCTTTGATTATCCTGCAGGCCGCCATACACATTATAAGGTTCTTTGTAATCATAAGTAACATGATAGAATTGTGAAACAGGTAATACGGATAACATGATCCAGCTGGCACCCCTGTCGTTACTCATGTACACACCACCGTCAGTACCGAGGTACATTTGACTGGTGTAATTTGGATTTACCCAAAGTGCATGCATATCGGAGTGTACATTGCCGCTGCCGTCTGCAAAGGAAAGCCCGCCATCATCACTGTAACTAAATAAAAAGCCCGGACGATAAACTCTCTTGGGATCTTTGGGATCAACAGCCAGGCAGGAAAAATAAAATGGCCTTGATTCTACATTCAGTGTTGTACCTTGTTTCTTCCAGGTTTCTCCACCATCAGTTGAAAGAAACAAGCCTGTTTTTTCTGCTTCCACAATGGCCACTAAATTATTAGGAGCGCTTGGTGCTAATGCAATGGCGGCACGGCCTATTGGTTTTGCAGGCAGGCCGTTGGTTAATTCTTTCCATGTTTTACCGCCATCTAAGCTTTTAAAAATACCACTGTTTTTTCCGCCTGAATTAAAAGCGTAAGGCTTTCTGCGAAACTCCCAGGCTGTTGCATAAATGATGTTGGTATTGACAGGATCAACCGCTATATCTGCCACACCGGTGGTTTCGTTGATGTATAAAATTTTCTCAAAAGTTTTGCCGGCATCAGTTGATTTGTACAAACCTCTATGTTTGCTGTCGCTCCATAACGGGCCGGGTGAAGCGACGTATAAAGTGTTTGAATTTTTTGGATCAATAATAATTTTGCTGATGTGCTCCGTGCTGTCGAGGCCGCCAATCTTTGTCCAGTTATCACCGCCATCAATTGTTTTGTACAGGCCATCGCCAATGGATACCGTGTTACGCATATTGCTTTCGCCTGTGCCTACATAAACTGTTTTGGGATTTTGCTGATCGATGGCAAGTGAGCCGATGCTCTGACAATATTTATCAAACACCGATCTGAAAGAAGCTCCTGAGTTGGACGATTTCCATACGCCGCCACCGGCAGCACCTACATACAGGGTACGTGGCTCACTGTTTACGCCTTCTATTACGGTTATCCTTCCACCCATGGTGGCAGGACCTATCTGCCTGGCTTCCATCATACCAAAAGTTGCTGAAGTAATTTGGGCGAATAACGGGCCTGATATAAAAATGAAGATGATTGACTGCAATATCTTTCTCATAAAATTTTTATTAAGTGGGTTGTTTTTTAATTGCTGTTGATTACCGGGTTGGTTTAAATAATTTATCATCCAGCGGCTGGTTCAGTTCGATGGTATCGAAAGTGATGTTGTCAAAAGTAAATGGAAACAAAATACCTTCCTTTGTTTTTTTAAAATTGTAATAATCAACACTGTTGCGGCTTTGCTGGCCATTGCTGACGGATATATTTTTTATCCTGATCACATAATAGTTGGAAGGGTCAATAAAATAGTAGAGGGTTTTGTTAGGCAGCACAGTTATTTTTAATTGAATGGCGTCTACACCATCTACATCTTCGTTCTCTAATAACTCTATGGTGTAGCCTTTTTCTTTATAGTTTACCAGCACACCCGACTGGTCTAAATCGTTTTGTCCCAGCTTTACATCTTCTGCCGTCATATTTTCTGGAGCTGTTTGCCCCTGGAAAGGATTGAAATTAAAGCCAGAGTCTTTTGTAACGATGTTAAAGCCGGTCAATCCACTGAAAGAAAATTCAATACGCTGGCCTTTTTTGTTGGCAGCATAAATATTGAATGGAATTTTTTGCCCGGAAAATTCAATATTGCCTTTCATCAGTACCGTGTTGATGGCAAGCAGTTTTTCTTTGCCGCCCTGGGCTTCGATGACTTTGTTGATAACATCATCCATATTGCTTTGGGCCATGGAGTTGCCTGCTACAAATGCAAACAACAGAAACGAGCAGATCAGTTTCATAAAACAGTTTTTGATTGGTTTATAATGAGTAAACAAAATAGTTGTTTTTGTTTGGATGGCACAAATCTTTTATTTGAATGGTGGGTTTGCCAGAAAGAGGATATACCGGATTGGAAGGATGAGAAAGATTTTTTACAGCAACGTTTTTTTGATCCTGCACTTTTTTAATGAAAGGGATAATAAAATAAAACTTCGAAAGTTTATTATTTCGGGCTCACTTATATTTTTATTTTTGTTTGGCTGCCCAGTCATCCATTTTCTTTTCCAATAATAAAAAACAAAGCTGGATAATTATTTTATCTTTTTCATCAGTTCATTAATTTCCTTAATCACGGTGTAAATTATTTTTATTGTTCATTGATCATAGTAGTCTGCTCCTGTGCGGCTTTTTAATAAGGTAAATTTATTACAGTCTCCACAGGCAGAGCCATCACCGGGAAAACAGATTTTTTTGAAATTGCTTGCAACTGCGAATGCTTATTTGTAATTTAACTTCTCTAAAATTATTCACAATAAATTTTATGAAAATGGAAGACAATATTTTAAAACAGTCAAATCCACGGCGTAGTTTTTTAAACGCTTTGGCCTCTGGTGCCGCTGCCCTTGGAGTTGCTTCACTGGTATCACCTTTACAATTGAAAGCAGGCAGTTTGGAACCGGCAGGAAGTAACTTACTGGACGACCCGGATGCATGGTTTGCGAAAATTAAAGGCAAACACCGGATTGTATTTGATGCCACTCATCCAAAAGAGATCTTCCCTTTTGCATGGCCAAGGGTTTTTTTACTTACAAATCAGGCTACCGGCAGTGCTGAAAAGGATTGTGGAGTGGTAGTTATACTAAGGCATGCAGCTATTCCCTATGCTTTTGAAGATAAATTATGGGAAAAATACAAATTTGGGGAGATGTTTGAAGCTAATGATCCTGCCACAAAAGCTCCTGCAACCCACAACTCTTTCTGGAAACCTGCGAAAGGGACATTTAAGATTCCTGGTTTTGGGGAAGTGGCTATCGGTATCGATGAGTTGCAGGCCAGTGGTGTAATGTTTTGTGTATGTGATGCTGCTATGACAGTTTATAGTACAGTGGCTGCAGGGAAAATGGGATCAAATGCAGCAGATGTCAAAAAAGAATGGCTTGCAGGATTACTGCCCGGTATACAGCCAGTTCCTTCTGGTGTTTGGGCAGTTGGCAGGGCGCAGGAACATGGTTGTGCTTACTGTTCTGTTGCCTGATACAGATCGTAAATCAGTTTAAGTCGCTGGCTTTTGCAGCGGCTTTTTTTTTGACTGTTCCTTTGCTTTTTTTATTTGATCAAAGGGGCCAAATTTATGTTGCATGGCAGTGAAACTATCTGAATAAGGACCGAAGGGATAATCAACTGGTTTGGTATTAATATCCGGCCAGTCATAGTGAAAAAATTTTTCAGGTCTTTGCATTGAGCTTACAAATGCTGCCACATCCCAGGCTTCTTCATCAGAAAGTTGGGGTGAAGATGGGGTTGGTTTAAAAGGCATATTGTTTTTTACAAAAGCCGCAAATTTTGAAATGCGATATAGCCCGGCACTAACATTGTAACTGTGTTCGCCCCACAAAGGAGGGTAACGGTAGCTAATAGAATCCGGCTCAGGCATACCTTCGCCATTTGCTCCATGACAAACTTTGCATTTAAGAGTATAAATAATCTGTCCATTTTCTGCACTGGCTGCACGCTTAAGCCAAGGCAGTTCCTGAATGCCGGTGCCAGCTGGGGTACTGCCTTTTTTTAAATCCTTTCCTACCCATTTTAAGTAGGCTGTCATGGCCTGTTGTTCATGGGAAAAACTGTCCAGTTTTTTACCATTCATGCTTCTTTCCATGCATTCATTGATACGGAATTCAATAGATTCTATCCTTCCACTGCGGTCACGGTATTTGGGATATGAAGATGCTACCAGCGCAAAGTTGCTCCCATACAATCTTGTGCCGGCTTCCAGGTGACAGTTTTGGCAGTTCATTCCGTTACTGATATGTGCCACTGATCCTTTTGGCCCAAGATAAGCAGCCGTATGGGTAATGAGTGCTCTTCCATAACGTATAAGGTTAGCTGCTTCCGTTTTGGGAAGATCATTGGTATCCGGCGGCTGCCAATTTTTTCCGTTATTGATTTGGGGTACATTTAATTTTTTATTGTCTGAAAACAATTTGTACACTATTGCCATGATAACTACTCCCAGTGTTGCAATAATAAAATATGGTAAAAATCCAGTCTTCATGATTGAGCTTTGTTCTACAGATTGTTTTGTTGTTTAATGTGCCACTTTTATATATCCCCAACCTTCCCGTTGTTTACTGATGATTTCGTAAATGCCGTCAGGAACAACCTGTACACCAGCCACCAGCCTGCTTGCATCCGTATTGAAACGCTTCATGGTAAATGCACATACTTTAAAAGCAGTATTGCTGTCGGCCAGTAAACGGCTGATTGCTTCAGTATGTTTTGACTGGTCCTTAGTTACCAGGTTCAAAGCCTGCCCGTATATCACAACTTCGAGTTTTGCAGCCGGATTATTTTTTCTTATCAGTTCCACTTCCCTTATAACAGCCTGCTGGCTTACAGAATCCTTCGTACTCATATCAAAAACAACCCTGTAATCAGGTTGTTGTGCATGCAGGCTGCCGACGGCTATTGATAACAGGACTAGAATGAATATTTTATTTTTCATGTGTTTTATTTTTTATAATTAATAATGCAGTATGAAATAATCATGCATAAACACATCACTTTTTTTTAAAAAGAGTAGTTTGCCGGTAAGGTAAAATAGATACTTTTAATGGGTTAGTTCAGGAAGCATTCGATGTTAAAATTTACGAATAGTTTGAGACAAATGCAAGAAAAAAATTGTCAGGCGAAGGAGAGAAATATTAAAATATACAACGTGAAATGAAAAAGTATCCCAATATAGGGATACTTTTTATGATGACCTTATCACTTAGTATTAATCACTTATTCTGTCTCTCAGCCCAGTCATCCATTTTCTTTTCCAGCACATCCAGCGGCATACAGCCATCTTTTAAAAGGGCATCATGAAAAGCAGCAATACTGAATTTGGCACCCAATTGTTTTTCATATTTATTTCTCAGTTCTCTTATTTTCATTGCGCCGGTTTTGTAGCTCAGTGCCTGTGCAGGTATCGCCATGTAGCGCTCTATTTCAGCGGTGGCACCCTGTTCATCTATCTGTTCATTTTCCATCATGTAGGCAATTGCTTTTTCCCGGCTCCAGCCTTTTGTGTGCAATGCCACATCCACCACCAGCCTGATGGCCCGGTGCATTTCATCGCCCAGGTTGCCCATTTTTTGAAATGGATCTGTGTATAAACCAATCTCACTGCCTAGCGATTCGGTGTACAATGCCCAGCCTTCGCCATAAGCGCCATACCAGCTAAAACGACGGAAACTCGGCAGTTCTTTATTCTCCTGTTGCAAAGAAATTTGATAATGATGACCGGGAATAGCTTCATGTGCAAACAAAGTTTCCATACCGGTATAGTTGAATTTTTTTACATCGGGGATAGGTGTATAAAAAATGCCCGGCCTGCTGCCATCTGCTGTTGCCTGGTTGTATTCTGCACTGGCACTGGCTTCCCTGAATGCTTCTGTTCTTCTTATTTCAAATTTGGTAGCAGGAAACCTGCCAAATAATTTTTTCAAATAAGGTTCTTCTTTTGCCTGTATATCCCTGAAGCCATTAAGTACTTCTTCGGGAGTATTGTAAATATTAAATTTCTTATCCGTTAAAATATAATGGAAGAAAGTTTTCAGGTCGCCGGTAAAACCAACCTGTGTTTTTATTTTTTCCATTTCAGTTTTTATCCTGGCCACTTCGTTTAACCCGGTTTCATAAATTTCATCCGGTGTTTTGCTGGTGGTAGTCCAGTAGCGCATCAGGAAAGCATATTTGGCTTTTCCATTAGGCGTGCTGTCAATACCGCTGCTGCTGCGGCTTTTGGGCAGGTATTCTTTTTCAAAAAAGTCGGTGAGTTTTTTAAAAGATGGAATAATTTGGTTGTTGATAGCGCTGGTGTAAGCTTCAGTTAATCTTGCTTTATCGGCTGCTGAAAAATCGTTGGGTAGTTTTTTGATAGGACCATAAAAAAGATTTTGTTTGGCATCTGCAGTTACAAAAGATTTTAATTGTGGAATTACTTTTACTGTTAATGACTTTGGTAACACATATCCTTCATTCATCCCTTTACGCATGTTGGCAATTGCAGTGTCTGCCCAGTTGGCAAAGCCTTTTATCCTGCCTAAAAAATTATCATAATCTGTTACGGTTTTAAAAGGCTGATTGCCTTGGCCTGAGCCAAGCTGGCCAATGGTTAAGTGCAGCCCCCAAAACTGGTTGATGGGCATTAGCTCATTATGAAACTGAAGCCCTTCTAACTGTATAGCCATCTCTCTTTTAAATATATCGTAACTGGTACGGTCATTTTCGTTCAGGCTTTCCCGGTTGAATATTTTAATGCTGTCTGCATAACGGGTATAAAATTTTTCAGCATCTGAAATGAATGCAGCACTTACATCATTTTGCAAAATATTATTGTAGCGGTTGTCGCCGTTGGTTGTGGCTTCCAGGGGATACAGTTTCATTTTGTCTTCCCAGAAATTGGCAAACATACGGTTGATGGCGGCTGAATCATTGCCGGCAGTACCAGGTTTTGTTGCTGCATTATTGCAGGCAGAAAAGCAAGCGGCAAATAAAATTGCGGTGCCAATAATTTGTTTCATGTATAAATAATTTTTGAATTGGAAAAATAGCATTTTTAAAATGATCTCTTTTAGAAAATGTATGAGTGGATATGGTGGATGACCTACTTTGTTCTAAATGCTTTCATTTATCGTAATTAACTTTACACAAAAAAAATAGTGGCAAAAAAAGAAACTTACCGGCAGCGATATACCAACAAACTGATAGCAGCAGGCGAGGAACCGGTAAAGCAGGAGCGTAAAGAAAGGATACCCATTGACCCGGCTGTTCAACTGCCTTTTGCAGAAGGAAAAGTAATACTGATTGACAAACCACTGCACTGGACATCGTTTGATGTGGTGCGTAAGCTGAGGAGTATTTTGCAGATAAAAAAGATAGGCCATGCCGGTACACTCGATCCGCTGGCTACCGGCTTATTGATTGTGTGTACCGGGAAGTTTACCAAAAAAATAAATGAATACATGGCGCAGGAAAAAGAATACACCGGCCATTTTACATTGGGAGCCACCACACCTACCTACGACCTGGAAAGTGAACCAACCGAAATAAAAGATTATCATTTTGTAACGGCTGAACTATTGTATGAAATCACCAAGCAATTCACCGGTTCTATTGAACAGTTTCCTCCCATTTATTCTGCCATAAAAAAAGATGGAGTGGCATTGTATGAACTGGCAAGAAGGGGAGTGGAAGTGGAACTAAAAGCCAGGAATGTAACCATTCATCAATTTGAAATTACCGGTATCAACCTGCCGGTGGTGGAGTTTAAAGTTGTATGCTCCACAGGAACGTACATACGAAGTTTGGCAAATGATTTTGGAGCGGCATTGGGCTGTGGCGCTTACTTGAGAAGCCTGCGCCGCACTGCTATTGGTGATTTTAAAGCAGCAGATGCGGAGAATATGGAAAGTTTTGAAGCATTAATTGCAGGTGATAAAACGGCCAGCTAAAAAGGATACGTAAGCCCGATAGAAAAATTAAAATTTTCATACCTCCATTTCCGGTATTCATCATTGGGGCCTGCAGTGAATATTTTTTTAAACAGGTCGTCAAAACCGATGGACGGAGCTTTCCATCCGTCATTTTTATCCAGCTCCGGCCGCTTAAAACGGAAGCCCAGATCAAACCTCAGCAGTACATAATTAAAGTCGAGCCGGAAGCCTGTGCCAAGGTTTACACCCAGTTGTTTATAGAAATTTTTAAACTCAAATTTGGTACTGTCGTAAGTACCATTTGGATTGGTATTTTTAAAATTCCAAACATTGCCAACATCAGCAAACAATGCCCATTTAAGTATTAAAGTATTCGGGATGATTTGAAACAGATCCCTCCGGTATTCAGCATTCAATTCAAAACGCATATCGCCGGTACGGTCACTGAGGGATCGTACACCATAAGGAGCCAACTGTTTAGAACCCGGGCCAATACCTCTTATGGGCCAGGCCCTCATACTGTTTGGCCCGCCACCAAAATATTGTTTGAAGAAGGGGAGAGTAGTATCTGAAGAACCAACAGGGGCACCCACTCCAACAAATAAACGTAAAGCCATAGCTGATTTGCTGTAGTTAATGGTATGAACTACTTCAATATCTGTTTTGATAAATTCTTTTAAATCTTTTTTCAAAAATGTAATTGATTTTAGAGGAAACGGCAGGAAGCCTGACTCTTCTAAATTCCATTTAAAGTTGGTTATTTTATTCTTCTTAATATGGCTGGATGAATACCTGTACGACACCCCCATTACCAAAGCCGTATTAAATGAATACCGCAAATAAGGGTTCGCTCTAAGGGTGGAATCAAATACATACGAACGGTTGTAGAGGTTAGAATATTCTCCATTTATTTTTAGGGATTTGGTTCTGTTTTGCCTTGGGCTCCACTCAAATCCCCAGGCTCCGCCAACGGAATTTAATTTGAATAATCCAATGCGGTTGGTATTGGAAATACTGGCATTGTAAATTGTTTGTTTGGATAATAATTTCTTTTCATCTGCCATTATAATTTTATACCCCCATTGAGGTAATTTGGGTACTGCAACGGTACCGTTATATCCCACTTCGCTTGAGTTAATAAAATTTTCAGCATTGGGCGTTGCATTCAAATTTAATTCCACTCCGGCACGGATGGCATGCGTCCATTTAATTCCTTCTTTCCATACATTCCTGTTTTGTAAAGATAAATTACCCGAAAGCCCCAGCAGATTGCCGGCATTGGCTACGGTAACATTATTACTGTTGCTGTTGGCAGAATAACTGGCTTCAATATTCGCTTCAAAGCCGAATTTTTTTGAGGGCACCAGCTGCACTATCATATCAATTTTACCCAGGCTGTCTTTGGGTTCCACAATCTGAATATTCACATTTTGCCAAACCCCAATTTTAGAAAAGTTATTGACTGTTTTTACATAATCTTCCTGGCGGTACATATCGCCTTTTTTTAAAAACATACTTTGCACCAAAAAACTATTCTTCACAATATTTTTGTGGTAACGGATGATGTAGCCCTGTGCCGTATCTTGGGTAAATGAGGCAATGCCGCCTGCATCTTCCTGGGTAAAATCGGGCCAGATATAAATGTTGTTGATGTAATATTTTTTCAGCCGCATACTGTCGGCAGCAGGGTTTAGTACCATGGCCAGTTTGATGGTGGGCTTGTCTCTTTTTTTATTTGCCTCCGCCAGTAACCTGATATTTTCAAAAGGATCATCCGAAATATTGGTCAAAGATGCAATGGTGGTATCACCTCTCAATTTTAAATCATCAGAAGTGAATTTATAGTAACCATTGTTGCGGAACAGTTCCACCAGCCGGCTTATTTCTGCCAGCACATTTCCTTTGGTTACCGGGGTGCCTTTTAATAAAAAAGACTGCGGCATTGTTTGTATTGCCAGTTGCTGCAGCTCTGGCCTTTGCAGGCGGTAACTGATGGTATCTATTAGTGTGGGGTTGCCGGCATCAATTGTATATTTTACTGAAACCCTTTCCTGCTTTTCTATTTTAAATTTAAAGGGAAAATGGAAAGTCAATACTTTCAGCCTTGCTGTATCTGCTTTAAAAGTATCCCTTGCCTGGTAATAGCCAAGGTGCAGCAAAGTGTTTTTCATGTTCCTTGCAGAGATGGCTGCATAGGTGCTGTCATAAGCTGGGGGCGATTTTACTTTATGTAATAAAAAAGCATAATCTCTGATAACTAATTTCATGCTGTCGTCCAGCAGCGTTGATAATTTTTGTTTGAGTGATTTTCTTTCATCTGCAGAAAAATTACCTCCATTTAAATCAATGGTATTTTTAAAAACAAAGGGTTTGTTTTTTTGATACTTTCGGGGGGTGGTACAGGCCGACAGGATTATTGAAATACAAAGAATATATTTGAACCAGTTAGCCATTTTTATTTTATCAGAAAAACTATACAAGTAATTTATTTTTTTAAAAAAACATGTTAAGCAAAACACATTCCAAATATATCCAAACTTTGCACCACAAAAAATTCAGGGATGCAGAAAACCTATTTATTGCCGAAGGTAGTAAAGTGGTGATGGAATTACTGCGGTCACAAAAATTTATTTGTACAGAAATATTGGGCCTGCAGGAATGGCTGCATGAACACGAAGCCTTGCTGCGTAAGCAATACAGTGGCCCATTGCAGACCACAGAAGCGTATGAGCTGGAAAAAATTTCTGCTTTATCCACGCCCAACCAGGTGCTGGCTATTTTTAAAAAAGCGGCTGCACCTGCAATAACTGTTCAGGGAAAAATAAATTTACTGCTCGATAATATTCAGGATCCCGGCAACATGGGAACCATTATCCGTATTGCCGACTGGTTTGGTATCAGCAATATTATTTGTTCTGCCCATTCGGCCGAAATGTACAACCCCAAAGTGGTGCAAAGTACCATGGGCAGCCTTGGAAGGGTGAATGTAATTTACACTGATCTTGCAGAATGGATACAGCAACAGCAGCCTGTAAAAGTATATGCAGCTGCACTGAATGGAAAAGCATTGCAGCAGTTTGGTGGATTAAAAGAAGGATTGATAGTAGTTGGCAATGAGTCGAAAGGCATCAGTGAAGAAATACTGCTACTGGCCAATGAAAGAATCACCATTCCTAAATTTGGTGAGGCAGAGTCGTTGAATGCAGCGGTGGCAACAGGCATCATTTTATCACATTTAGTACAGGCGTAAAATGTTTTAAATAACTTTGAGAAATAAACAAGTCATATTTCAGGATGAAAAAAATTATTGCTACGCTTATTACTATTGTTTTGTGTACGGCAATGTTTGCCCAAAACGTTACCCGGATAACTCTGTTTGCCAACAGCAGTTTGGATGTTATTACCTGCCAGGCAGATCAAAACCTGCTGATCAATATTTCAAAAGATGGAAATATTATTGATTACGGTGTGGAAGATTATTGGAACAGGCTGCTGAAATTTATGGGCAGGATAGAATATTATTCCGCCAACGACGACCAGGCCTTCAGAGGAAAAGTAAGGTTTCTTGGCCCCACACAAATTACTTATTATGCCTCTTATGACAATGATGCGTTGAAAGGAAAAATTAAAAGTGTCGGCAGCAATGTTTTTGATTACTACGGTGCTTTTGAAGATGAAGCGGTGAAAGGAAAAATAAAAATGATCGGGGCATTGCAGCTTTCCTATTATTCTTCTTTTGATAATGAATCGTACAAAGGCAGGTTTAAAACAATCGGCAGCACCAGCCTTGCCTACTATGCTTCTTATGATGATAAAGCAATTAAAGGAAAAATAAAAAGCATTGATAACACAGCCTTCAATTATTATACTTCATTCGACCGGAAAGAATACCAGGGTGCATTGAAATCCGGAAATTATATGCACATCATCAACGGCATTAAATACGTTATCAGGAATTAATTAAGACAGGAAATTATTATTCAACAGCCAGTTAAATTAAATACCGGTCTCTGCGCCTTTGTTGCTGCTGTTAATTTAAAACTATTTACTATCCCTTGAGTGCCCCGGTTGTGTCTTTTTAACTAACCGGCGAAATGTAGTAATCAAAAACTGGGTGCATTTGTTTTACCATAAAAATATAATGGCTTGCACTTCAGTTGCCGGTCAATAATAAATGCAACGGCTTTTGCTAATCATGTTACTGCATTTAATTATGTACCAACCACGGCGAAGGAAATTTACATTTTCCTTTTGTGTTCAAGAATAAAATAAAAAATGCCTTAATACTAATATTAAGGCATTTTTTTAAAATGTTTTTGCTTTATGATTGCCAGGCGTCTCTGGTTGTTTTAGCTGCGCCCGCTATATCTTTTGATTTATCGGCAATCGTGTTTATTTCATTTTTTCCTTTTTCAGCTATATTATTGGCTTTGTCCATAATGTCGCTGAAAGAATCCGTTATGCTGGATACAGCATTCGAAATCATTTTTCTTGTTTGAGGAATAAGAATCAAAGCAACTACTGCTCCAACTGCAAGTCCGGTAATTAATTTTCCAGATTTCATAATTTGTTTTTTTTAGGTGAGAAATATAGTCGTCTTTTTATCTTATTAAAACATCGTGCCAAAGGATATTGAATCAAAAATAATTTTCCATGCGTATTAATTTCCCCATAAGCATCGAAGAATGTCCAAAACTTCCTACAACTATGCATTGCCAAAGTAGGCACTTAACGTTGTAAGTTCCGCTACAGTTCGCTATCAGCTTCGGTTTTATGGCCTTACTCGTTCTAAGAAACTTTTCATTAATTTTATAATCATACTTATTTTCAGCATTTTTACCCGGCACACAGTTTTTAAAAATGGCAATGAAAATAGAGGCTTCATCCACCTAATCTGCCTCTTCAAACTTGTTATTAATATTTTTAAAGTTTTATCAGTTTTTAAGCCGATAAAAGAGGTAAGATGGATGTTGAAAGCCTTATTGGAAAGGATTCAACCTTCTACGTTTATTTTAAGAGCGATTACTAATAACTGGAGACAACAAGTATTGCTGTAAGTGGGGTGACGAAAATACAATTGGCTGTAGTCCTTTTTTTGACAGTTTCATTATCTTTGACTATAACAAATCACTAACAAAATCATTTGCTTAAATAAGTGAAATAAAATAGGCTATATTTATAAACTAAAGGTAAGGAGGAAGTCATAATACAAGCCAAAATGGAAACTGCCAAAGAAAATTCAATAACTGATTCTTTCAAATTTCTCTCAGGCGGTGGCGAAATGGGAGAACTCATCCGTTCATTTGACTGGTCAAAAACTCCTGTTGGCAATCCTGCCACATGGCCGCAAAGTTTGTGTATTGCAGTTCGTATCATGCTCGACTCTCCTTTTGGTATGTACATAGCCTGGGGCAAGGAATATATTCAATTGTATAATGATGGTTACCGCCCCATTCTTGGGAGCACAAAACATCCGCAGGCATTGGGTATCAGCACACGCAAAACTTTTGCAGAAATATGGCCTACCATAGGCCCCATGTTTGATGCTGTGATGCAGGGTACACCAGTTGGCTTCCCCGACTTTACTTTGCAATTAGACAGGAATGGTTATTTGGAAGAATGTGTTTTTGATTTCTCTTACAGCCCTATCCGGTTAGTAGATGGTGAGGTAGGCGGCGTACTGGTTACGGTAATTGAAACTACTGAAAAAGTAAATAGTTTTAAAAAACTAGCTGAAAGTAATGACCAACTTAATTTCGCTATTGAAGCAACGGAATTAGGTACCTGGGACTATAATCCACTAACAAATAAATTTACATGCAATAACCGGCTTAAAGAGTGGTTTGGTCTGCCGCATGAAGCGGACGTTGACCTTTCGCTGGCAATAGAAGTAATGGTTGAAAAAGACAGGAACCGTGTTGCGGATGCTATACAAAAAGCTTTACAATATGAATCCGGTGGGTTGTATGATATTGAATACGGTATCATAAATTCTGTAACTAAACAGGAACGTATTGTACGAGCCAAAGGAAGAGCATGGTTTGGCAATGATAAGAAGGCTTACCGTGTTAACGGAACACTACAGGATATTACAGAAGTAAAAAAAGCACAAGTTCAATTAGAACAATCAGTAAGACATTTACAAATAGCCACTGATTCTGCCAATGTGGGCACCTGGTCTTTAGATATTAAATCAGAAAAATTAACCTGGAGTTCCCTGCATAAAAAAATGTGGGGTTATGATGAGAACAATAATGATCTTAACTATGAAGACTGGCATAAAATTATTTTGCCTGAGGATAAAGAATACGCTTTTGAAAAAGTAGAAGAAGCACGGGTTAATCATACAGAGTATGAAGTAGCGTATTATATTAACAGGGCAAATGATGGCGCTCTCCGCTACATGCGTTCTTTTGGAAAATATTATTATAATGATAAAGGCGAAGCCCAAACACTCACAGGGATCACTATTGATATTACAGAACAAAAAGAAGTAGAAGAAAAAATAAAAGCGAGCGAAACTAAATTCAGAACGCTCTCCGAAACTATTCCTATCATGATATGGACAGCCACACCCGATGGAAAGAAAAATTTCTTCAACAAATTTTATCTTGAATACACGGGTTTATCTCTTGAAGAATTAAAAGATGATGGCATGTTGAAAATTATATTTCCTGATGATCTTAAAAAGGATTTGGAGCTATGGCATCATTCCCTTAAAAATGGTGAAGATTTTAACATGGAAAAACGCCTTCGCCGCCATGATGGAACTTACAGGTGGCATATAAGCCATGGCATTGCACAAAAAGATATTCAAGGCAACATTACTGGATGGATTGGAAGCAGCACCGATATACATGAACAGAAAACTAATGCCGAAGAAAAATTCCTTTTAGAGTTTGCAGAAGAATTTTCGCAATATGAAACAGGGACGGAATTTTTCAGTTCGCTCGTTACCTTTATTGCAAACAAAACCAATATTGATTATGTATTTGTTGGGGAACTTACAGAAAATGAAAAAAATATTTTTACGATTAAAACAATTGCCTTGGCAAATAGGGGCAAGCTCGTTCCCAACATTGAATATCCTTTGCCCGATGGACCTTGTGAACAGGTAATACAAGGCACTCTTTATAATTATCCCAATCAATGCAAAATAACTTTTCCAAAAAATCAAACCCTCGTCCAGTTCAATGTAGAAGGTTATGTGGGTTATCCTTTATTTGACATCGATGGAAAAGCGATTGGCTTAGTGGCAGTGATGCATGAAAAAGAAATTTCAAATCCAGACTATGTTGCAGCACTATTAAAAATAGTTGCCAAACGAACAGAGTATGAAATGGAACGGAATAAAATCACCCATCAGCTACACATACAGAATGAAACCTTCAAACAGGCGGAAGAAAGTTCCATGCAGGGCAGCTATTCATTTAATTTAACTACAGGCAAATTAGCTTACTCTGATAATTTATACCAGTTGATAGGATATGTACCGAATGAATTTGAACCTTCGTTAGAGGAATTTAATAAGCATGTGCATCCCGAAGACAAGGACTATGTGCAACAGGCAGCGCAAAAAGTTTTACAAAATAAAACGGCTGATGAATGGCATTACCGCATGAATACCAAAACCGGAACAGTTATAAATATAAAAGCAACAGGAAGAGTGATAGAATCCGGGGATGAAAAATTATTAGTAGGAACCTTGCAGGATATAACAAAAGAATTTGAACTCAACAAAGAATTGCAGGAAAAAGAAGAGTATCGTAGGCAGATAATCAATAATGCTCCCGATGCTGTAATTGTGATTAATGAACAAAGCGTTATCACATTATGGAATCCTAAAACCGAAGAAATATTCGGATGGAAAGCGGAAGAAGTTTTAGGATTGCAGTTAACAGATATCATCGTTCCTATACAATACCGCCAGGCACACCGGGAAGGAATGAACCGATTTTTGAAAACAGGCGAAGCACGGATTTTAAATAAATCATTAGAACTTACTGCACTTAATAAAGATGGTAAAGAGTTTCCCATATCTCTCACTATTTCGCAGGCAACACAGCAGGGAAATAAATTGTTTATTGCCTTTCTCAGAGACATTACGCTTGAAAAGCGTACAAAAGAGCTGGCAATAAGTAATCAATCCCTTTTAAAAGCTAATATTGAACTGGAGGCATCTCAAAAATTTTCTGAAAAATTGTTGAACCAAAAAGATGAATTTATAAGCATTGCCAGCCATGAAATGAAAACTCCACTTACAACTGCCAAAGGGTATTTAGAATTATTGTTATCTTCTCTAAGCCAGGATGATCCATCTGCATATTTATTTGCTAATAGGGCTAACAACTCTTTAGAAAAGCTGCATGATTTAGTTAGTGAATTATTAGATGCAAGCAAAATTCAAAATGGTAAGCTTAATTATAATATTGCCACATTTGATTTTGATGAAATGCTGAATGAAACAATTGAGGACATTCAACATAGTTCAAAAAATCATACAATACAAAAAACAGGTAAAGTTTTAAAAGCTGTAATTGGAGATAAAGGTCGCTTGCAGCAGGTAGTTATTAATCTATTAACCAATGCCATAAAATATTCACCTAACGCTGATAAAATTTTGGTTAATGTTGAAGAAAAAGAAAATGTACTTCAGTTATCCATACATGATTTTGGGATAGGTATGGCCAGCCAACATTTAAATAAGGTTTTTGACAGATACTATCGTATTGAGGAACATTCGAAACATTTTCAAGGACTTGGCATTGGATTATATATATCCTATGATATCATAACAAGACATCATGGAACAATGTGGGCAGAAAGTGAACCGGGTAAGGGAACTACTTTCTATTTTGAATTACCCGTATAATTTTATAATTTTTGTTTTTCGAAACTAAAAAATCGGTGGTACGTAAACACTACAAAAGTATTTGGTGCAAGAAGAGCTGTACAGTGTATTCTTCGGCACCAACTTTGAACAGTAATTTTAATGAACTAAAAGGATATCCCGGATAAAAATAGTTTGGTAGAATAAATTTATTTCTTTTTAATTTTATCTCCAGGTTTCACTGTAACATACTCTAAATAGGTACTATTAGTAACTTTTAATATTATAACGATATAATGTAAAATTTCAAAACATCCTAATTATTCTATGAAGGAAGTATTAGAGTTTTTCTCCAATTTATTTAGCCCTGATAGCTGGCCGGCAAGGTGGCACTGCGGCAGGTGGACAGCATTTCATGGGTGGCTTTATATCCTATCTAATATTCTGATTGCTGTAGCTTACTTTTCCATTCCACTTATCCTGTATTACTTAATAAAAAAAACAAAAAAATATACTTCCCTTTCAAAAAGTGTTTTGGTTATTTCTTCTTTTTATACTGGCCTGTGGTGTTACTCATGTTTTTGATGCTTTGATGTTTTGGTATCCCGTTTACCGGGTTTCTGCAATTATATTATTTGTTACTGCAATTGTTTCATGCGCCGCTGTAATGGCATTGTATAAAATTATACCTTCTGCTTTGACACTTAAATCTCCCCGGGAACTGGAAAAAATAATAGCAGAGCGCACAAAAGAGATTGAAATAACAAATCAATTTCTTTTAAAAGCTAATACTGAATTGGAGGTATCTCAAAAACTTTCTGAAAAATTATTGAAACAAAAAGATGAATTTATAAGCATTGCCAGCCATGAAATGAAAACACCGCTTACAACAGCTAAAGGTTATATTGAGTTACTGCTGCTTTCATTAAATGAAGAAAACCAAACTGCTTTATACGTAACCAAAGCCAATCAAGCGGTAGAGCGCCTGCACGATTTGGTTACAGATTTATTAGATGCCAGTAAGATACAAAATGGCAAACTGAATTATAATATCACCACATTCGATTTTAATAAAGTGGTGGATGAAACAATTGAAAACTTTCAGCTCAATGCAAAAAATCACCTCCTGCAAAAAAACGGGAACTGTTCACGACAAATAACCGGCGATAGAGGCAGGCTGCGACAGGTATTGATTAATTTATTAAGCAATGCTGTAAAATATTCTGCCAATGCTGATAAGGTGTTAGTTAAAATAGAGGAGCAGGATAGTAAAATTCAGGTGTCGGTTCAGGATTTTGGTATTGGCATGTCAAGCCAGCATTTAGATAAAATTTTTGACAGGTATTACCGTGTGCAGGAACATGCAATACAATTTCAGGGATTGGGTATTGGGTTGTATATATCTAACAATATTATAGAAAGGCACGATGGTACGATGTGGGCAGAGAGTGAACCGGGAAAAGGAAGTACATTTTATTTTACTCTTCCAGTATAGGCATTCAAATATTTTTTTACACCAAATATTAATTATTATGAAAAAGAAAATTCTTATTTATGATGATGATGATGAAATTTTACTTTTATGCAAAGCCATATTAAGTAAGTTGGGATTAGTGGTAGAAACATTATCACGATGTGAAAATATTATAAATGATATAAAATCAATACAACCCCATCTTATTTTAATGGACTTGTGGATTCCTGAAATTGGTGGGGAAAAAGCTATTGCAACTGTAAAGCAAAATGAAGCAATAAACAATATTCCTGTCCTGATTTTTTCTGCCAATGCAGACATTAAGGAGATTTGTAAAAAAGTAAATGCAGACGGTTATGTAGAAAAACCATTTGCTATTAACACTTTTATTGAAACCATACAAAGACATATAGGTTAAACAACATTTGCGATTGATATACGAGAAGCAGCACCAATCCATAAGAAAAGCATTGCTGCAATAGAGCTTTCCTTTTTGTAATACCTGGGAGCAGCAATACTTAAATGTTCGTTATCGGAAATTATATTACTGCCCCACCTACCTGAATTTTGCAAAGGTATTTTGATATATACCAATGTAGAATAAATTTCCTGCTATTTTTAAAAAGTATAAATATTTCCCCAAGATTCTTTAAGTAAACTGAAATTAACTTACTCATGGTCTTTGGCATAGTTTTGAAATTTATAAATTTTATTCATTCAAATAAAATTTAAAATAATGGAAAAAACTACCAAGCCTGTACAAAACGGCACACACAAAACAACAGCCTCAAAACCTGTCAAAGTAAAACCTGATGCAGCCCAAGGTCTTAGAGACTTATTCGTTGATGAATTAAAAGACATTTATTGGGCAGAGAAAGCATTGACCAAAGCATTACCAAAGATGGTTAAAAATGCAACCTCACAGGAATTAATTACGGCCCTTAAAGGCCACCTGGAAGTAACACAACAACAAGTTGTAAGAGTTGAGCAGGTATTTAAAGCTATTGGGAAAAAAGCTGTAGCAAAGAAATGCGAAGCAATGGAAGGGTTGATTAAAGAAGCAGGAGAAATAATGGAATCAACAGAAATGGGTGTTGTACGTGATGCCGGAATTATATCAGCAGGTCAAAAAGTGGAGCATTATGAAATTGCCACCTATGGCACACTTTGCTCCTTTGCAAAAACATTGGGAGAAGACAAAGCAGCTTCATTGCTGGCGGAAACATTAAACGAAGAAAAAGAGGCTGATGAAACATTAAGTGAAATTGCCGAATCTTTTATAAACATGGAAGCAGCAGAAGTAAACTGAATGGAAAAAATACATAAGCGTTTGTAAAAGTTATTAATAAATATCAATTGAATTAAGGTGAGGATTTTCTAAAAGATTTTTCTCACCTCATTTCACTTTAAAAGCACAAAAATGAAAAAGCATTTATTCGTTTTCACTTTACTTGTTTCATTACTCACCTGTTTATCGGGTTGCCAAATTATAGGCGATATATTCAAGGCAGGAATGGGAGTAGGGATATTTTTTGTAATAATAATTATTGCCATTGTTATTTTTATTGTTAACCGGGTCGGAAAAAATAAATAGTAACCGCAACATTTAAAACGAATAAAATGAAAGAACAACCTATAAAACAAAATGGTAGACTGTTTGAGAAATTTGCATCAGGAGTTGCCAGAGCAACAGGCAGCACTTATGCATTTATCATTGCATTCAGCATTGTAATGATGTGGGCAATTACCGGACCTGCCTTTCATTATTCTGATAGCTGGCAGATGATTATCAATACGGGAACAACGATTATTACTTTCCTCATGGTTTTTTTAATTCAAAAGGCACAAAACAAAGATTCTCTTGCTATACAACTGAAGCTGAACGAACTGGTAGCTGCCCATCAGTTTGCAAGTAATCGCCTCGTGGATGTGGAAAATATGACTGAAGATGAATTGAAAGTGATACAAAAATATTATACCAAACTCAGCAATTTTACAAAAATGGAAGAAAGCCTTCAGCAATCACATTCTATAGATGAGGCACATGAGCAGCACGACTTGAAAAAGGAAATGGAACATGAATAAAAAGAAAAACGTTGATTAATTAAAAGTTGTTTAAAAATTAAATCATAGCAAAAAAGAGAATTGAAAAAAAATTGTAAACGAAAAAATAAACGACCTGCAATCTGGTACTCCAAATGGTCACAGGCAAATGCATACGTTATTATGGCGGAGCTTCAATAGCGTAACTTTAAGTTTTAGATTGTGAATCTAAAAAAATTGAAGCCTGATTAAAACATATATACTGCTGGCGCAGAATAATAAAACCCCTCAATTGGAGGGGTTTTATACATATCGAATTCAAAAATTACTTATTTAGTAATGCCAGCAATTTTTCAGCAACCGGTTCGGAAGAAGCAGGGTTTTGACCGGTAATGAGCAAACCGTCCTCTATTACATAAGGCTCAAAAAGCCCTTTCTTTTCATAATGGCCACCGTTTTCTTTTAGCATGTCTTCTACTAAAAATGGAACCACTTTGGTAAGTTGAACAGCTTCTTCTTCTTCATTGGTAAAGCCAGTTACTTTTTTTCCCTTTACCAATGGTTCGCCATTTAATGCTTTTACATTTTTTAAAGCTGCCGGTGCATGGCAAACGAGTGCCACTGGTTTTTGAGTGTTGTAAAAAATTTCAATCAGTGCAATGGAATCTTTGTCTGTCGACAAATCCCACAACGGGCCATGGCCGCCGGGATAAAATACCGCATCATAATCACCAGCACTTATTTCAGAAAGCTTATGGGTATGCGATAAAATTTCCTGGAGTTTTTTATCTGCTTTAAAACGAATAGTGGCGGCAGTTTCTGCATCCTTTTCATCGCTTTTAGGATCAATGGGTGGTTGCCCGCCTTTAGGTGAAGCAATAGTAACTTTTACACCTTTATCGGTGAGCATATAATATGGCGCAGCAAATTCTTCAATCCAGAAACCAGTTTTCTTTCCTGTGTTTCCTAATTCATCGTGGCTTGTTAATACAAACAGTACATTTTTTTCCATTTTTTTATTTGATTATTTCAATAACAGTACCACTAATTTTTAAAGCTTAAAAGCAGTTTTTTTGGCTGGCACATATAAAGTATCGTACACAGTTTGTAGATAAACCTACTCATACCGCTGCGGAGGTGATTCGTGGGGACAAGAACGAAGGCGAAGAAAGCCTATTTTTTAAAAATCAAAATTATCCAGCTCTTCATTTCTTCCCAACGTCTCTTTCTCTTAGGCTTGTTTGTAGATGGCAAAAACGTTGCTGGCAATAAATTTTCTTTCAATTGCCTTTTGAAAAAGGCTGCTTTTAATTAGTTTTATTTGTTACCGGTTCCGCTTTTACTGAGGCAATATTATTAGCGGGAAGGGAGGTATTAAAACTGACTCCGGTATCAAAACCGGTAAAATCAGTTTTCAAAAAATGAGAAGTAATAAATAAATTATCTGCCACTCTTTTTACAGATAGGTAATGAAACATGGGCTTATAATCAACAGCCAAATCTGTGAGGCTTTTATCAGTGTTACCAAGCGGCTGATGCAAACCGCCACCACCGCCAATTACAAGAAAATCTTTTCCTTTTATTTTAAAATGTTCAAAAGCATGTGCATGGCCGGTGATAAACAACTTTGCTTTTTTTGACTGAATATAATCTGACACAAAATTCTCCTGCACTTTATTGGAACATTTTACAATCTTACTGTTGGTAAAGGGGGCATGATGACAACAAACAATAATTGCTTTTACAGAATCTGTTGCATCTAAAGAGGCAAGTGCGGCTTTGTACCATTCCCTTTGTTTTGCTTCATCAGCTGCTGAAAGGATACTGAAATTAGAATTAAGTAAAATGACTGCCACAGAATCGGTCACAGAAAAATAACCTGTGCGTACATTCATCGGGAATCTTTTTTGAAAATTCCTTTCTCCTTTTTTGCTGCGGCCCATTACTTCATGATTGCCCAATACGCCACATACACCCGTACCTTCTTTTCGGCAACTGTCTAAAAAGCGATCTACTTTTTTCCATTTGCGATTGGCAAAGCCAAGCCCCACCACATCTCCAAGCATATATAAACTTGCAGGTTTTTCTTTTAGGATGGCTGCAAAAATACCAGCAGTTGCTTTTAAATTATGATTCGATTTCAGGAACAATCTTTCTGCCAGCATTGGCTGCTGGGTATCACTTACAAAATAAAATTCCTTTGATTTGGTTTCGGCAGGAAACTGCACCTGGGCATTTGCCGCTAAACGGCCCGACAAACTCAGCAATAAAATAAGTGTTTGTTTTTTCATGTTCGTAGGTATTGTTACAATTTTATAAATTTCCAAATAGCCTGAACCTGTAAACTTATTGCTGCATCTCTTGTTTCAAAAGCATTCATCCATTTTGCTTCTGCAGCAATTCCCATCCTTGTTGAAAGCGGCAATGTGTACGACAGAGCAACATTCGAGCCTAATACAATGGCACTTGATTTTGTAGTTCCCTTGTAGTTGAGATGGGTGGTAAGTAAATACGAACCAAAGCCTGCAAACAAATTTACTCTTTTTGTCAACTGCATAGACCATACTACCAGCAGCGGTATGGCATCCAGGCTTACCTTACCTTTTATATTTCCATTTTTTACGTTATAAGAATAAAATTGTGTGAAGCCGCTTTCAATTCCTAACCGGAGCCGGTAATTGGGATACCACATCAGGCGGATAGTGGCTGCACCACTCATTCTGCTGATGCTGCCCGGAAGGCCGGTGGGCAGTGTATTTACGGTAGCAGCATACCTTGACAGTCCTCCACCAATATGTAAAACGAGGTAAGGTTTTCTTTTTGGAATTGAATCTTTTTTAACGTTTGATTGTGCATACAAACTGTTAACTGACATTAATGCCAGCATTACCAATGACAAAAAAAAAGGTTTACTGATGTACATAATAATTATAAGCTACGCATGATGGAAAATTGGATAACATACCGTCGAAGTGGCCTTCGTTTATATACTTGCTAATAAACTGTGGCACATCTACTGTCCACACAAATGCCAGCCTGCCCTGTGCATGAACAAGTGCTACACTATCATTTTGTGTGCCTTTTGTAAAACGGGGGGCCCACACTTTTGCATTGCTTTGCTGCACATCCGCAAGGGTTAGTTCACACAAAGATGGCGTGTTGGTATAATCAGGCAGTGCAAGAAATTGATTGAACTGGTCTTGCCCCGGAAGACCAATTACAATGTTGAGTTTCCTGCCTGCCACAAGCGCCCTTTGCAAAAATTCTTTTTGAATGGCATGAACCGGAGCTATTGATCCGATATATTTTGTATCCAGCCACACAAAAGATAATTGAGTTTGATACACAACTGCATTCAACGCTTCTCTCAGGGTAGGAATTTTTTCGCCATGTATCAGCCGTACAAAAGTAGAGAGCTGGTCGTAAGTATAGTTTTCTATTGGCCCTACCAGTCCGCTTTTTTGTATCTCTCTTGTGTTGAGGGTATTGTCGTGATACAATATTGGTACACCATCTTTGGTAAACCTAACGTCAATCTCTACGCCGGTAGAACCAAACTCTGCAGTCTTTAAAATCATGGCGACTGAATTTTCTGAAACAGGCAACAGGTCGGAGGTACGGCCACCGGAGCGGTGAGCCATTATGTTAAAACCTGCCGGGCTGTTATTCAATTTTCTTAAGTAAGTAAATGTTATGGGCAACTGTGGTATATCCTGCCCATTGCCAAATACTCCATTAATGATAATACTGCCGGTGTTGATAACGGGATTGGGTGCCAGCAAAATAGCAGCGCCATCAGCAGGATTCACTGTTAACTGGATGACACCTGTTTCGGTGCCTTCCATTTTGCGCCAGTAACCATTTAATAAAATAGCACCATTGGACTGTCTGCCTTCACAAATAAAATAAGTGATGCCCACACCGAAAAACCCTGATACATGAAAAGTGGTATCACTGCCGTTGATTACATAACTCCATTTGATGGCAGTAAAGTCGCCAAAAATAGTTTCTGCATTTGTCACTTTATAAACCCCTTCCATGGCCACTCTTGACGTTTGTGGTAAAAACAAAGTGGGGGCATTGTTAAACAGTTCCCATCCCGAAGTGTCGGGAAATATTACTTTGTATTCTTTTTTACACGAAAAAAAGAAACAGGACGAGAGAAGTATGATAAATAGTTTTTTCATAAAATAAATCCTACAGTTATTTGTGGGTAAAATACTTTCCGGTCTGTTTTATAAAACAAAGACCAGGTTTGCCAGTTAAAATAATTACTGGTGGCAGAGAAGGCAAGTGTTAAATGTGTTTTGTTATAAAAAGGCTGCTCCAGTGCTACGGTAATTGATTCACCATTATAATAATTTTTGCCAGACGAAAATTTATTTTCACCATTGGCTGCCTGGTAATACAAGTTTACTGATACTTCTGCCTTGAGTGTTACGAGTAAATTTTTCCCCGATCTGTACCCCAACGAAACATTTGGATAGTTTATCCAGCCGGATGCTTTGCTGTCGAATCCCTGGAGTTTTAAAAAACCAAACCAATACGCCATATCATCTCCGGCGCTAATATAGAATTTAGTACTGAGCGGCCTCACATAAATAATACCTGCAGATAAATGGTTTTGTACAAACTGAAACAATACTCTGCCGTTCATTAAAACATTCGTACTGATTTTTCTTATTACCTTAAAATCGCCGCAGGGTATCCTCAGCCTTACTTCTTCGGTAATATCTTCCGGTGTGGTTAATAAAGTAAAGCCAATAGATGACCGCCATTTTTCGTGGTACATCGGGTAGGGGAAATAGATAGCTGCATGTTTGGCTTTGAAAGCAGTATCCTGAGCTTCCGCAAATTGTGCGGCAGCAATAAAAAACAGGAAAAGAAAAAAAGTTTTTATTGGGGCTACTGACATGCGGTTAGTTTGTGGTATGAAGATAAGCCATTAATAAAAGTGCTACATAAAATTAGTTACAAGATAGTTTTGAATAAAAGATTTCAAAAGCTATGCCGTAAACTGTAGCCGCCAAACTTTGGAAGATGATTATAAAAGATGAACTATATTAGGATAAAAATTTACCTGAACTGTATTGCCTTAACCGGTTTAATATTTTTTATTAAAAGGGTAGGGATGATGAGTGTGGCAAAACAAATAGCCAGTGTAATTAAATCAACCAACATTACCTGCCACCAAATCACCTGTGCATGTGCAGCGTTCATGTAGTAAGCTTCTTCATCCAGTTTTATAAAGCCTGTTTTTTCCTGCAGCCAGCAAATGCCGAGACCAAATGCGGTACCTAAAATAATTCCTGTGATGGCTATGAGGCTGGTGTTGTATAAAAATATTTTTTGCACCATCCAGTCACTGGCACCTACGGCTTTTAGTATGCCGGTCATTCTTGTTCTTTCCAGTACAATGATGAGCAGGCAGGTTACCAGGTTTACCACTGCCACCACCATCATGATGCCTATGAGGATAAGTTTGATTTTATTTTGCAGCGCCAGCCAGTCAAAAATATTTGGATTTATTTCTTTCAGTGTTTTGCTGTTCCAGCCAAGAGGTGTTTCTTCCCTTATCTTTTTTGATACTGAATCTATAAGCCGGTAATCTTTCAGGTAAACTTCGTAACCCCCTATCTGGTCTGGCTTCCAGTCGTTCAGGCGGCGGATAAGGTTGAGGTCGCAGAGGCCAAATTGTTTATCGTATTCGTCAATAGAAGTTTTAAATATGCCGGCTACTTTTAATTTCTTTGCCCGTTTAGATCCATCTTCCTGTACAAAAAATGACAGCAGCATATCATTTACTTTTACATTCAACTGGTTGGCGGTGTAGGCAGAAATATTGATCTCTGTACTGTAACCGCTGTCTGGAAAGGCAGCCCATTTGCCCTGTTGCAAAAAAGGATCCAGCCTGCTGTAATCAAATGAAGAGTCGATGCCTTTTACTAAAATACTTTCAATACCATCACCATAAGTAAGGATAACCGATTTGGTGGCAAAGCGTTCTACGGTTTTTACTTCTGGTAATTTTTTGATAAAATTTTCAACCGTATCATTTTTAGTGATTACATATTCTTCTGCAGTACTTACTCTTTTTTCAATGTCCTTCTGCACATGGATATGCCCCCAAAAACTAAACACTTTATTACTGATCACATTTTGAAAACCATTCACAAAACTCAATGCCACTATCATTACAGCCACACTCACGGCAGTGGCAATAGTGGCCAGCCGTATAATAAAACGGGAGAATGTTTTTTCACCGGTAAACGACATGCGCTTTGCGATAAAAGCCGATATATTCAAACGGAATAATTTTTGTTACCTTTCAAAAGTAAAATAATTTAACCAGTGAAGCATAATAGAATTAGCTGGATTATTTTATTACACGAATTTTATACAATTATACAAATTGTTGTAATCAAAAATATTAATAACAACAGATGAACCTTTTTCGATCAATTTCTTTAGCGATCCTTTTATTTGTTTCAGCTTTTTCTGTGCAGGCACAAATAAATCCTGATGCTGTTTATAAAACGAGTATTCATTCGGTACGCTTCCACCTGTACGGCGACCAGGAGACGATGCCCATATATAAACTGAACAGCGCCGACAGGCTGGAACTGCATTTTGATGACCTGGATGCAAATGTAAAAAGCTACTACTACACTTACCAGTTATGCGATATCAACTGGCAGCCTGTCAACCTCAGCTCATTCGATTATATAAAAGGGTTTACCCAACAGCGCATCACCAATTACCGTTTTTCATCCATTGCCTATACCCGTTACACTCACTACCAGGCTATTCTTCCCGATGCCAATTCGCTGCCATCTAAAAGTGGGAATTATTTACTGAAAGTTTTTTTGGATGGCGATACCGCCAATACAGTTTTTACAAGAGGCTTGCTGGTACTGGATAATAAAGCATCCGTAAGTGCACAGATCCTTCAGCCTTTTACACCACAGTTTTACAAAACCCACCAGCGCATAAAGTTTAATGTAAATATTGATGGCCTCAATGCATTTAATGCCAACCAGCAGGTGAAAGTAGTGGTGCTGCAAAATTATCAGTGGTACACTGCACAGAGTGGTGTGCCTCCAACTTTTATCAGGGGCAATGTATTGGAATATAACAGTGAAAATAATTTTGTTTTTCCCGGGGGAAAAGAATGGCGCTGGCTCGATCTGCGTAGCCTGAAACTGCTAAGTGAAAGGGTAGACCATGCAGACAATAAAAAGAACAGCGTGGATATTTTTGTAAAGCCGGATATTGACCGCAATGCACAGCGCTATGTATATTATCCCGACCTGGACGGGCTTTATGAGGCAGTTACTTACGAAAGCATCAATCCTTACTTGCAGGGAGATTATGCCACAGTGCATTTTAGTTTTGTCACTCCTTCGCAAACGGCTTATACTGATAAAGATCTATACCTTACCGGCCAGCTAACTGACAACCAGTTAACGGATGCCAACAAAATGGTTTTTAATAATAACAAAGGGATTTATGAAGGAACACAGTATTTAAAACAGGGCTACTACAATTACGGCTATGCGCTGGTAGATAAAAAAGAGCCTTACAATAAAACATACCTGGATGGCAATTATTGGGAAACAGAAAATACTTATACCATCCTGGTTTATTACCGTTCTTTCACCGACCAGGCCGACCAGTTGATTGGCGTGGCTAAAGTGAGCTCCAGGAGCGACCGTCCGGGATTTAGTTTTTAGATGAATTTACTTCATTGGATGTTATCTGCAAATGGGTTGCTAAATAGTTTTTTATTACTGCTTTTATTTATGATTGTGTTAATAAATAACAGCTTGTTTTTGGCTGCTCTTAACCATTAAGCCTTAATTTTATTTCTTATCATTTTTCTGCAACCCTGCCTTGAATTGCTAAGCCAATATATTTATTCAAAAAAATTACCATGAGGAAAAATATACTCTTTGTTATTTTACTGTTCAGCAGTTTGATGGTTTTTGCACAGCCATCGGCGATACCTGCTCCCGGCTATCAGTGGGTAAAAACGGATACTGCAAGCTATTACTCGTTTTTAGTAGGAACTATACCCAATATTATTACTGGTAGCACCAGCTTTGGTGTTTTTGACAAAGACCCTGCAGATTGCTCTGCTCATTGCGGAGGCAATTGTGATGGTATCGGCACTTATGCAGTATCATTATTTGGTATTAATAATACCGTACCTATTGGCACCAACGGTAATTGTGAGCAAAGGGCCATCGTAATCAATCACTGGCCAAATGATTTTTTAGATGCCGGTGTCAGCAATGGTGCTTCCAACGGTAAAGTGTACTTGCCTACCAGTGCAAAACTAACGATGAAAAAATCTGCCGTTCCACTTACTCCCGGTTGCGGAGCAGGATCCAGCGGCAACAAAGGAAAAATATTTGGCGGCAACGGCCCCGGTAATACTACAAAGCTGAATGTGGTTTGTAATTATGATATCAGCTGGAGCAGTACTGCTTTTGGCGGCATCGTATCTGGTGGACAATCGTGGATACAGAATGGAAATTTTACAGGAGAGGAGCCGGGCAGTGGAAATTATTCTGACTACATTGATTGGATTGCCGGAGGCTTTGGCAATACAATTGATACAGACAGTGTATATTATATTCCTGCAAGTGCGGTGGGACAAACCGGTGGTAACTTTGAGATTGTTGTAGTTTCTTCTCCCACCATATCTGTTACCAGGGAATTTGGTAATGCAGATGGTCTGGCAGAGAGTGCACCTGGTATGGAAGGGCTTGCCGACTATCGTGTGCAATATGACATTTGGGAATTGCAGCAGACTGTTCCATTGCGCCTGGGTAACTTTACAGGCCGGCTGCTTTCTGGCAGCAGCGCCATACTGAACTGGATCAATTTTTCTGATTTTGATAATGACCGCTACATTATTGAGCGGAGCTATGATGGCCGCCACTGGCAGGCTGCAGGCACCATTGCTGCATTGACAAATACAACAGCCCACACAGGGCAATACAGCTTTACAGACAAGAATATTGCCGCTGGTGAAAGTAACATTTTCTACAGACTGAAACTTATTGAAAGATCCGGGGCTGTAATTTACTCCACCCAGGTGCTTATCCGTAATGGACAGCAGGTTGCTTTATCATTGGTGCCAACAGGATCAAAAAATGAATATCGCCTTATAAGCAGCAACAGAGGAAACTGCAATATCTGTATTGTAAATACAAACGGGCAGGTGGTAAAACAATTTGTATCAGGCAGCAATGACAACAATATCATTAATTTGAATAACCTTCCCTCTGCTTTGTATTCCATCATTGTTCAGCAGGAGGATAAAAGAGAAATTGTTAGGGCTTTTGTATATTGATTTGATGGGTGGCTGGCGGGGGATTTTTATTTCAAAAATTCGAAAAATAGCTAACTTCAATTTTACATTGTAATTTAGTTGTGCAATACAGTAAACCTATACTTACTTAAAATATCCTTTTATGCCATCTAAATTTTATCAGTTTCATTATGCCGTTATGGATGGGCATGATGTAAAAGTAATAGGGATTTTAAATTATGTTTCTGATAAAACCCCCTCCAAAGATGACTTAAAAGCTTATACCAGGGAATACTTAAAAATTCCGGAAGCTGTAATTACCATATCACATATCACTAAATTGCGAAGACAAGATTTTGAAAAATTGACCGGTCAAAAAAACAGCTAACTTATTACGTTGGCAAATTTTTCATACCATCACTGTTCTTTTATTTACCGGGCATAGATGGCCTCACTTCTATCTTACTGGGCAAGGTACGGGGCGGCATGTTTAGCAGGTCGGCTACCATCTGGCCAATATCTTCCGGCTGTATTTTCCAGGCATCTGTATCGCCGGGTACATGATCATTAAAGTGAGTGGCTACAGAGCCGGGCATAATAGTAGTAACCTTAATACCATACTGCCGCAGGTCCATCATGATTGCCTGTGTAAAACCCACCAGCCCAAATTTACTGGCATTGTATCCAGAAGCTGTAGCAAAAAAATTAGTTCCTGCCAGGCTGGCAATGGTGATGATGTATCCTTTGCGCTGTTTCAAAGAATCGATACTTGCTTTTACACTGTTGAATACACCGGTAAGATTGGTATCGATCATTTCTTTCCAGCTTTCTTCTGTAAGGTTTTCAATTGCTGCAAAATGCCCCACGCCTGCATTGGCCACCAACACATCCAGTTGTCCAAAATGATCAGTTACTGCTTTCACTGCTGCAGTTTCAGAAGCCAGTGAACTTACATCCGACTGCAAAGCCAGCACCTTTGTTGAATCGTTGCTTAATGATGCAGCCGCCTGTTGTGCAGCTTCTATAGTGCGGCTGGTAATAGCCACTCTCATGCCATTGTCTAATAATATTTTTGCTATTCCATAACCAATGCCTTTGCTGCCGCCGGTGATGTAGGCTACTTTGTCTTTTAACTTATTCATGCTGATAAAATATTTTGATTGAAATTTTTTTTTGTGTTGACAACAGTACTATTGTTGTTAATGCAAGGTAAATCAATCTGCATATTTTTAAAATGTAAAAATATACAGCCATTTACCTGGCGTTAAAAAAAATGCTATTGGCATTAAGTGAGGAATTTACTTTGAGGTTGGGCAAATATTTCCACATAAAATATCATCTTTCATATTTGGCCTCCTGTAGGCAGATTTCTAAACCCCTTGTGGATACAGCGTTTCAGCCGTTTCTGAAGATAGTTGCAGATAATTCAGGGACGGCACAATATTTTCATTTTACATGAAAACAATAAAAATGGCAACTTTCATTTACCTCCTCTCTGTTTCACTTGCAATCGTTTGGTGCTTCTGTTTTTTTATGATGGATGAACCGGGCATGACCTATATTTTACTGGTAGCAGCGTTTGCAGGCAACCTTTGGTGCCTGGTGATACAAAACAATTTTTTAAAAAAATATTCACTGGATTATCTAAAATAATTTTTATGCAAAAGCAAAAATTTGATTTTGAAGAGAATAATAATTTCAATGAAATATTTGATTGCGATAAATTAAAATCATTGCTGCAACAAAAGAAACCATTGAGCCTGGGAGAAAAATTAAATAACTGGATCAATAATTATGTGGCTGGTGCAAGAATAAAAATTGCAGAAGATATTAAGCTGTACGCTTCAAAAAGTACTAATCAGTTATAAAACATAAAGTATGAAAGTAACAGCAATTATATTGATTGCGGGAGGTATTTTAATGCTGCTGTTCCGGGGATTTAGTTTTACACAGGAAAAAAAGCTGGTCGACATTGGCCCGCTGCAGATTAATACAAAAGAAAAAAAGTCATTTGACTGGCCGGTGTATGCAGGGGCAATTGCATTGGGTGCAGGTATATTTATTTTAGTAGCCCAAAATAAAAAATCGTAGTTATTTATTTCACAACATAAAAAAATCACATGAAAAAAGTACTTTCTATTTTATTAGGCGTTGCACTTACTACAAGTGCTATGGCACAAACTCCGGCAGTAAAGGCAGAAGTAAACAAGGAAAAACAAATGGAGCAACTTGAGAAATCTGTAGAAGATAAAAGAGCCGACCGCAAAGTGATGGGCAAAGACCTGACACATTTAAAAATAAGTAAAGCGGTCAGGGATCGTAAAGAAGTAAGGAGACACAATAAAGCCATTCGTAAAAAGAGCAGGCACCTTAGAAGACATCACGGTGTAAAACATCCTGTAATGGATGTTAAAAAAGAAATAAAAGAAGAAGAGAAAAAGAATTAGTACGGATTGATAATCTCAATTAAAAGTAACTGTAAAAATATAATGGCTTTGTAATACAGTTGCAGAGGAATTATTTTCATCAGTAGTTTTTTTATTTTTTAGCAACATCTTTTGTTCTGTTTTATCAGGACAAAAGATGTTGCTTTATTTATTTCAGGCATTCTCCGTAAATACGAAACCCTGCTTTTTTTGAAAATACAAAAGAAGGTATCTTCAAAAACCATTTACCATTGAAATATGCCACTTACAAAAAATGGGGACATTAATTACCTCAAAACAAGGTTTCTATCAAATTCAAAATGACATTTGCAGCTGAATCTAAAATAAACAGATGAAAAAAATCTTCTTACTGCTGTGTTTGATGCCAGTCATTGTTTTGGTAAATGCACAAACCAATGGCGGCAACAGTATCATCGGTTCTGTAATCACTGCAGAATCAAAAGCACCGCTGGAATACGCAACTGTGACAATATTTAATAAGGGAGATAAAAAACCACTCACAGGCACCACTACTGATAACACCGGCAGCTTTACTTTGGCAGATATACCGTCTGGCACTTTCACCATTGTAATAGAAAACATCGGGTATGGCTCCTATACTAAAAATGATCTAGTACTCAATAAAAAAGATGCCATCATTGATCTTAAAAATATATCCTTAACCATCCAGAAAACAATGCTGGAAACAGTAACGGTTAACTCCAAAACAAAACTCATAGAAAACAAAATTGATAAAATGGTTTTCAATGCAGAAAAAGATGTCAGTTCACAGGGAGGTGTTGCCACCGATATATTAAAGAAAGTGCCGCAGGTGTCGGTAGATGCAGATGGTAATGTACAGTTGTCGGGTAGCTCGGGCATACGGTTTTTAATTAACGGAAAACCATCTTCTGCTTTTGGAAGCAATATTGCAGATGTGCTGCAGAGCATACCGGCCAGCCAGGTAAAAAGTATTGAAGTAATTACCAACCCCGGTGCTAAGTATGATGCACAGGGATTGGGCGGCATCATCAATATTATTTTAAAAAAGAACAACACAAAAGGATACAACGGCAACGTGTCACTAACAGCAGGTACACGGAATGAAAATGCTTCCTTTAACTTTAATTTGAGGAACAATGATTTTGGTATCAATGCTTTTTTCAGCGGTAACAAAAGGTTGCCCTCCAACAGGAGCATTGATAATACAAGGGAAACAACTGACAGTGGCATTATCAGCACGCTGCAACAAAATAATAACAGCCGTTTCGACCGGCAGGGCTATCAGTCTGGGCTGGGCTTCGACTGGACTTATAAAAAGTTCAACAGTTTTACCGGCAATATCGCTTACAACTATTTTGGGTTTACCAGCAGCGGCAGTACCAGCCAGGCGCTGCAGCCTAACAAAGGCGGCGGCATACCAGATATACTTTCTCATATCAATGCAGGCAATCAATACAGGTATCATTCTGTAGATGCTTCGTTAAATTATAAAAGAACTTTTGAAAAAGAAGACCAGGAACTGGAAGTAAGTGCAAGCACCAATACAGGTAGCAACAAAGGCCGTTCTTATTCAGAGCAATTTGCTCTTCCGCAAGATTCTTTGTACTATGGAACCAAGGCATACAATCCGGCCACCACAAGAGAAACAGTACTGGCCATTGACTATACCCAACCTTTAAAAAATGATATTAAACTGGGCTTTGGCACCAAAGCAACTTTTTACAATATTGAAAGCAATGCCGATGTAACCAGCTACCAGCCTGTATTACAAAACTATCAGCCCAATAGCTTTTTAACCAATAGCTTAACCTACCGGCAAAAAGTATATGCAGCCTATACCGAACTGAGTTTTCCGGTGGGTAAATTATTTGATGCTAAAATTGGCGGCAGGTACGAACGGACAGAAATAAATTCTTATTTCTCCAATGCAGGGCAGCAGGTGGCGGTGCCGGGCTACAATACTTTTGTGCCTTCCATTTTTTTATCAAAAAAAATTGGGGAGAACCAAACTGTGAAACTGAGTTTTTCTAAAAGGATCAACCGGCCTGATTATGAAGAACTGAATCCTTTTGTAAATACCACCGATCCCAAAAACCTTGAAACCGGCAATGCTTACCTGAAACCTGAACTGGGCTACAGGTATGAGTTAGGTTACAACAGGGAGCTTGGCAAAGCAGGTTCATTAATGATCAACCTGTTTCACCGCATTAATGATAATGACATACAGCCTTATGTTGTTTATTATCCACTGTACAGGGTGGGAGATTCTGTTTATACCAATGTGTCGGTAAATACCCGGCAGAATATAGGCAGGGAAAATAACACCGGGCTCAACCTGTTTGCTGATATTCACCTCACTGCCAAACTGAGCATACGGGGCAATACATTTTTATTTTACCGCCATACTATCAATGCCATTGATAAAGGCTACAACAGAAACAGTTTTAATTACCGGTTTAATATCAATGCCAGTTACCAGTTTACCAATTCACTGGTGGCAGAATTTTTCGGCACTTTTAATGGGCCCCGTAATGAGGCACAGGGAAAGTATCCGTCTTTTACTTCTTACACCTTGGCCTTACGTAAACAGTTTTGGCAAAAGAAGGGAAGCATTGCACTCAATGCCACCAATCCTTTTAGTGAAAACCTTACGCAGCATACGGTGCTGTTGGGTACCAATTTTACACAAAATGTTCAGCGTACTTTTCCTTTCCGTTCCATCGGTATCAACTTTACCTGGAAGTTTGGGAAGCTGGAATTTAAAAAGAGCAATGAGGAAGGTGGCGACAGTAATTTAACTCCACCGGCACAGTAATTCTTTTTGAATGTAAAATAAAAAAGTGCGGACAAATAATTTTATCCGCACTTAATCTTTATTAATAAAATTCGATTTAAACCAACGCAGCTATTGCCATCAGCGAAGACAGCATCACTACACATTTCCAGCAATTGAGTCTGTTCATTTTTTTGTTTATTTTAATGATGTAAAAGTAGCCACTCTTTACATTGTGTACTGTTAAAGTTACTGATACATTACCAGGTACTTTATCCTGAGAGTTTTTAAAATATGACGAATATAAAACCTGCAGACACTACCCCAAAATGCCTTTGTATTTTTCTTTATTTAAATAAAGACCAATGGCATTTATTACTACCAACACAATGCCGATGCCCGGTGTTTTGGCAATAAGCAATTCAAAACACAAAATATTTACGGTGATGGAAGCAATTAAAATAAATGCAAGTGCCCTTGTTTTGGGGAATAAAAATAAAATGCCAATACCAATTTCAAACACTTTCACAACTGTCATATAACCCGATTTGCTCATTAGGCCAAAATAAGTGGCCATGTCTCCTTCCATAGGCGGCACGGGCATAAAGGGAAAAAAATAACTTAAACCAAACACGATAAAAATCAATGCAAATAAATAAGCAGGCAGCTGTTTTACAATCTTCATAAAAAATATTTAGTTTAAAATTAAATGTACTGAAAGATAGCTGAAAAAATGTTTTGCCAGCTACGCTATTGTTGGCTAAGTCTTTGTAAGCTTATTTGAAAGCAAATCTACCGCTGTCATTTGCACAACGGGGTTTGCTTTCTGCCTGTTTAGTTAAATTCTTTTAAGAACTGGAGATTAATATTGCCTCCGGCAATCCTGTTTATTAATTTAATCGTACTTGACAAGTATTTTATAAACCGGCAATTACCAACAAAACTGGGAACGCCACAAAACTTTTATATGAAAAAAATAATGATTCTTGCAGTTGCCTCTATTGTAAGCTCCGGCTTATTTGCCCAGGAAAAAATGGAAACCAAGATGGACAAAAAAATGGACATGAAGATGCACCACAAAATGGACATGAAAAAAGACTGTATAATGATGAAAGACAGTAAAATGATGATGATGAAAGATGGTAAAACAATGGAAATGGACAAAGATGTAACCATGAGTAATGGCACAATGGTAATGGCAGACGGCTCAGTAAAAATGAAAGACGGAAGCAGCATGATGATGAAAAATGGTGATTGCATGGACATGCATGGCAAAATGATGAAACACAAAATGAAAAAAGGGAAGATGAAATCTAAAATGTAAATTGAAAATAGAGATTAAAAATGCTGCCATGCAAATGGCAGTTTTTTTTTGCCATTTCAATAATTGCATATGCTTTCACCGCAGTTCTTTCTACATTTGATTACAAATTATTCTTCACCCAAAAAAAATGTATGAAAAAACAGTTAGCAGTACTGCCCGCTTTATTAATGCTGCTGTGCAGCCATGCAGTGGCACAGAAAATATTATTGAAGATTGGTTCGGTTACTGCCGCAGGCGGGGAGGAGGTAAGGGCTGTTGATTTTAAAGTGGATGCCGCCACCAGCTGGAGCCTTGGCGGAGGGCCCACAGTAGGTGTGCCCAAAGTGCACGAATTTTTAATAAAGAAAACCAGCAATGTTTCCACTACAGATATTTTTAAGAAAATACTGCAGGGCACATCTTATCCCGAAGTGGTACTGGAATATTATACCGCTGTCGACAAACTGTATTTTAAGATCACCCTCAAAGATGTGTACATATCCAATTGTTTTTTTCTCAGCCCCGAATGTCCCACCTGTATAGAGCTGGAACAACAGGTAGCATTTGTACCCAAACTGATTGAAACTTTTTATGCCGCCACGGGTGTAACGGTGGGGTATAATGTACCGGAACGTACCGTTTATTAATAATGAAAAAGTGGATACAAATACTGATCCTGTTATTGCTTGTGCAGCATTCATTGCAGGCGCAATTGGGTGCTGCCATTACCGGTATCAATACCATTGGTACCGGTATGTCTCCAATACCGGTTATTGGCAAAGCAGCTACAGCACACTGTACCAGTCCCGGTTCCTGCGGCAGGGCCCGTATTACTTATACTTTTAAAGGAGCCGGCAATTGGAATATTGAAGGCAACTGGTATGGCAATGCCGTACCGCCACCGCTGCTTTGGGGGCATGCCCAAATTGTGATTGATCCGGTGGGTGCTGCAGAATGTGTGTTTACTGTGCCGATACAAATCATTCCTCCCGGAACCAATATAACTGTGTTGCCGGGTAAAAAATTAAGAGTGCTGGGGAGGTTGGTAAAATGAAAATGGCTGTGAGTACAAACCAGTTCTTTTAAATATCGAGAGTAAATGAAATAGCTTCAATATTATTACCTAAAAAAAAAGAGACCTTGCCTTGGAGACGAAAATTACTGAAGTACAACATAAATATTTTCACAATCTGCGAAAGGAAAGGCAGTTCAAAATAACTGCTCATTTACAGCACCAGATAGGCTACCTTTAGGAATAGTACAATCATATCTTTTAAAATATTGTCACCAACCAGTGCTGTGAAAACGCAATAACATGCCAACAAAAGAAAAAAATAAACCCAAAATACCTTCCCAAAATATTTTTCCGGTAGTAGGCATTGGTGCATCTGCAGGCGGGCTGGACGCTTTTAAAAAACTAATAACTGCTATACCCGAAGATTCAGGAATGGCTTATATCCTTGTTCAGCACCTGCATCCAGAACATGAAAGTGCATTGCCTGAAATTCTTCAACGGGTAAGCAAAATTCCGGTGGTGGAAATAAGCGATAACGTACATGTAGATCCCAATAATATCTATGTTATTCCTGCCAATAAAATGCTGGTGGCTACCGATGGTGTGCTTAAGTTGAGCCCACGATCGGCAAAAGGAATGCAAAATTTACCGATCGATATTTTCTTTTCTTCTTTGGCTGAAGTACACCAGGCACATGCTATTGGTGTGGTATTATCCGGTACCGGTGCCGATGGTACTGCAGGGTTAAAAGATATTAAAGAGCAGGGTGGGCTTACGTTTGCACAAGACCCTGCCTCAGCCGCTTA
>JANMJU010000190.1:0-1889 GCA_031371545.1 Chitinophagaceae bacterium | reverse complement strand
AGTTTGGTGGACAGCATTTTAATTGTGTGGCCCAATCAGAAATACCAGGTGCTTAAAAATGTACCAGGAAATAAACTTTTAACCGCATTGGAAAAAAATGCTTCCGGCGTATTTAATTATGCCACTTATTTTCCTGCAGTTGATAACTACGCCACAATAATTAATCCCGGCATAAACTGGAAACACCAGGAGAATGATTTTTTAGATTATAACGTACAGTATTTAATTCCGCATTTAGAATCAACACGTGGGCAAAAGCTTGCAGTAGCTGATGTAAATGGCGATGGGCTGGATGATTTTTATGCCTGTGGCGCTAAGTTCCAGCCGGGTGCAATGATGCTTCAACAAAAAGATGGTTCATTTAAAGCAGCTGATACAGTACTGTTTAATGCAGATGCTGTTTGTGAAGATGTGGATGCTGCATTTTTTGATGCAGACGGAAATGGCACTCCTGATTTATTTGTAGTGAGTGGTGGAAATGAAGCCCCCGTAAATGGCCTTGCTCTTGCAGACAGGCTTTACCTCAATGATGGAAAAGGGCATTTTAAAAAAGCAACAGATTTCTTAACCCAGCGCTATGAAAATAAAAGTTGTATTGCAGCAGCAGATGTAGATAAAGATGGTGACATAGATATTTTTATAGGCAACATGGGCCTTGCAGGTGCTTATGGTTCACTAAAGGCATCTTTCTTTTATTTGAATGATGGCAATAAAGAAAAACCTCACTTCACCGGAGCTTTCGATAACGTAATTAAACTTTCAGATGTTGGCATTGTAACAGCTGCTGTTTTTACTGATGTAAATGCAGATGGCTGGCCCGACCTGGTAGTAACCGGAGAGTGGATGGGAATAAAAATATTTTTGAATGACAAAGGAAAATTTCAGCAGACAGAAATACCGTCATCAACCGGGCTGTGGCAAACCTTGTATGCAACTGATGTAAATGGCGATGGCTTTACAGATATACTGGCAGGCAACTGGGGGCACAATTCAAAATTATATGCCGGTAAAAATGGCCCTCTAAAATTATATGTAAAAGACTTTGACGGCAATGGTTCGCTGGAGCAGGTAATGGCTTATACTGTTAATGGAAAAGAATATCCCTTTCTTGCTAAAGACGAACTGGAGCGGCCATTACCTGTACTGAAAAAAGCTTACTTAACTTATGGTGAAGTGGCAGGACAAACAGTGCAGTATATGTTTTACGATTTGTTTAAAGATTACAAAGAATTAAAAGCAGAGGTACTTGGGTCATCTTGTTTTATAAATGATGGCAAAGGAAATTTTAAAAGAATTGATTTGCCTGATGAACTGCAGCTGGCTCCTGTGATGGCTTTTACAAATACTGCTGACGGAAAATATTTAGCTGCCGGTAATTTTTTTGGTGTTATTCCTTATGAAGGAAGATATGATGCATTGAGGCCGACAGGGTTTTATTTTGACAAAACAAAAAATACATTCGTAACAAACTTTAGTGTTGAAGGAATTGATGGAGAAGTAAGGGATGCCAAATGGATTAATTATGCAGGAAATAATAAAGTGCTGGTGCTTGCAAGAAACAACCGGCAACTTGTTTTTTTAAAACCAAATGTGAAGTAGCTGTTTGCAGGAATAATTTTAATGTGAAAGTTTTTTACTGCATTCAAGTCTTTTTTTAGGAGGGTATTAAAATATAAAACAACTCCAGTAGATGCACACAATTTTTACATCGGGGTTTCAGTACAGGCGGCGTACCGTTTGGGTTGCGTTTATATTAACGGCGCTTACTTTTATTATATCAAGATGTATTAATAACAGCACAGAAAAAGCAACAGGTGCTGCAAACAGCAGCTTTTCAGATTATGCAGGCGATGAAAAATGTGCCGGCTGCCACAAGGAAATTTATGAAA
>JANMJU010000101.1:0-2902 GCA_031371545.1 Chitinophagaceae bacterium | reverse complement strand
CTTCATCCGTTCTTTCAGTGGCACTGTTTCGTCTGCGGCTTCCTGCAATACCCTGCTGTTAAATGACAACCAGCTTATATCCCTTATAATAACCTTTTGAGTTTTTACCCTGTGCATCCCTTACGTTCCTTAATTGTTTAGATAATTTTTAAAAGTAAGGATTTTGTTTATTGGGTAATATTAAATTTTTGTTGTGTTTAGTAACAAGGCATTTATTATTGTCTGTCTGCTTCACACTTTAATTAGTTTGTAAAAAAATTATTGATGCAAAACAATAAACTCTCCAAATATCCTTTGCTTTATTTCCGGCCACTCTTCGTTGATAAAACTAAAATATACAGAGTCCCGGAGGCTGCCATCATCGTTGATGATATTTCTTCTTAACACACCTTCTTTTACAGCGCCGATCTTCAGCATGGCTTTTTGAGATTTAAGGTTAAGACTGCTGGTTTTTAATTCCACCCTGTTGAGGAGCAGGGTTTCAAAAGCAAAACTGAGCAATAAAAATTTGCAGTGTTTATTAAAACCTGTACCCTGCAAAGCTGGATGGATCCAGGTCCAGCCGATCTCTAATTTTTTATGATTAAATTCTATGTTGCCAAAGCGGGTGCAGCCGGCATATTGATTTTGCTGCTTGTCGAAGTAAGCAAAAGGATATGATTTTTTTAACCGCTTTTCTTCCAGTGCTGTTTCAAAGTATTTTTTAAAATCTGCTTCCGTATTTATCTTGGCCGTAGTGAACTCCCACAGCGGTTTGTTCATGGCTACCGGCAGCAGCAGTTCAAAATGTTTTTCTTTTAAAGGTTCCAACCTTACCCTTTCATTTTCTAAAATGAAATCTGTCTCAAAAAACTGATCGTAATTCATTGGTTAAAAATTTTCTTTTACAATGCCGGCGGCAATTTTATCCAAAGGTAAAGTGACAGTATCAGCAGAAAAATCATTCCAATTGATAAACCGGAAAGTTTCTATTTGGTTGGTTTGTTTGTAAATATTTAATTGCTGTTCATCAAAATCAAATGGCTTGTTTCTTAAAGGTGCTGTTATTGGCTCCAGTGCTGTGGCAAAATAATAAATGGATAAAATTTGGTGAGCATGATTAAAAGCACTCTGCTGGTAAATATCGGTAGTGTAAATATGATCGCCAACAGACACTTTTAAATTCATCTCTTCCATAAATTCCCTTTGCAGGCAATCTCGGGTACCTTCACCAATCTCTAAACCGCCACCAGGAAATTTTGTATAATAGTTGCCCCGAATGTATTCATCACTTACCAGTACCTGCCTTTGTTCATTGATTAAAATACCGTAAACCCTTATTGTAAACATAGTAATTGTTTAGGAAGTTTGGATGGTTTAGAAGTTTAGTTATTTGATCAATAAAATAAATTTCATTACCTATTTTTAAAACCATTTTTTCTTCATAAAATAAACACTGATAATGATGGACAGCGCCAGTGAAATAATGACCGGCACATAAAAAGAATGTGGCAGATTTTGTCCCGGTATCGGCACGTTCATACCGTAAATACTTGTAACAAGTGCCGGAAGTGAAAGGATAATAGTAATAGAAGTTAACCGCTTCATCACTGCGTTAAGATTGTTGGAAATGATGCTGGCAAAGGCATCCAGCGTACTGCTGAGGATGGTGGTATAAGTGTTGGCCATCTCCAGTGCCTGGCTTGTCTCTACAATCAAGTCGTCCAAAAATTCTTTTTCTTCTTCATTTAACTGCAAAAAATTAGTGCGGACTATTTTCATCATCAGCAGTTCGTTGCTGCGTAATGCAGTGATAAAATACACTAAACTTTTTTGTATCCTCACCAGTTCCAGCAGCTCTGCATTCCGGTTAGAGTCGTAGAGTTTTTGTTCCAACAAATTCCTGCGCTGGTTAATCTCTTTCAAAAAATCGAGGAAGTTGGTTACCACTTTTTCAAAAATTTTCAGCACCATCATATTCTTTTTATCCGGGCTGCGGTTTTGAAAAGTATTCAGGAATTTTTTGATGGCTTCGTTCTCAAATGAATTAACGGTTACGATCTGGTTATGCGTTAATATAATACAGATGGGAATGGTGATATAATGTGCATCACTGTCATTGAAAGAATTATTTTCTGTAGGAGTTTTTATTACAATCAGTTTTACATTGTCGTCAATTTCATAGCGGCTGCGTTCATCAATATCGAGTGAGTCTTTTAAAAAATCAATTGGTATATCCAGTGTCTGGCTCAGTTCTGTAAATTCTTCCTGTTTCAGTGGTGGCAATACATTCACCCAGGTACCAGCTTCTGCTTTATCGACAGCGATGGTTCTAAATTCTATATTTTTAAAGTACTGTATCATTAAAAGGTTTAGGGTTTAGTTAGTTTAGAGGTTTAGGGTTGGCGGTTAGTCATTTTGTTTATGATGTTGAGATGATGCTCTGTATGATAAATAGTAAAATAACAAAGTTCTCTCAATGTAATTCTTCCCAGCAGCGGGTGCCTTACAAGGTAATCATCTAATTTGCTTTCAGTGGTTTTATTTTTGCTGGCATTGATAAATTTTAATGCAGCCTGCTGCCAGTTTTGCAGCAGCCTTTCTTTACCATATTTTATCTCCATTGGCTTTGGCACAAACCTGCCCGATGCCCTTCCGCCTTCGGCTAATTTCAATGTATATTTTTCTACTAAGGCTTCGTAACTTTTAGAACCCCGGTTGGGTTTTCCGCCAACTATCCTTACAATAAATGCAGGCAGTGTATAAGCCAGCGTGGTAGTATTGGTAGAAACTATAAGGTGCTGCACATTTTCTGCCACCGACCATTTCTCTCCCCTGTTTTTAAAAATAGATGGTTCATCAATGGCATTTCCTGCAGCATTGAATGCAGCAAATATTTTTTCCGAAGCGGCAAGTATTTGTT
>JANMJU010000082.1:0-1683 GCA_031371545.1 Chitinophagaceae bacterium | reverse complement strand
TTTTTATTGGAAGCATTTAAAGAATTGAAGGACGAAAATATTACGCTGGATATTTATGGCAAAGGCCCATTGCAGAATGAACTGCAGCAAACAATTGATGAACACCATTTAAAAATTACGCTTAAAGGACAGGTAAAAAATATACAGGATGAGATTAGGCAATACGATTTGTTTGTGATGTCATCTTTGTATGAAGGCTTTGCATTGAGTGTGCTGGAAGCAATGGCTTTGGGCATGCCCATCCTGCTTTCTGATATTGTTTCTTTTAAAGAACAATGCGATGATACCGCCACTTATTACAAACTCAACCACACTCATGATTTCACGTCAAGGTTACTGGCGTTGAAAAATAACCAACAGCAATTACAGTTCTTAAGCATGGCCTGCAAACAGAGAGTGTTGCAAAATTATACTCTGCAAAAACACATGCAGCAACTGAAAACAATTTACTGTGATGCACTCAGCGAACCACAGCCCCGTATCGCATTGAGTTTTGCGAAATAATAATTCCCTATTTTCGTTTTGTTTCAAACCCCCGGTACATGTGCGGCATCGCAGGCTATATCTCACTTACTAACGGCATTTCACCCAACCAGCTAAAGCAGGCAGCATCGCTGATGCAGCACCGTGGCCCTGATGCAGAAGGATTTTATTTTTGTGATGATAACAAAGTTGGGCTGGCACACCGCCGTCTTTCTATTTTAGATTTATCCAATGCTGCCAACCAACCCATGCATTCTGCTGATGGCAGGTACTGCATTGTGTTCAATGGCGAAGTATATAATTTCATTGAATTAAAAAATCAGTTGATTGATAAAGGTACTTCCTTAAAAACAAGTTCTGATACGGAAGTGATACTGGAACTGTTTGTACAAAAAGGCCCTTCCTGTTTTGCTGCAATGAATGGCATGTTTGCTTTTGCTATTTATGATAACAGAGAAAAAACAATAACGCTTTGCCGTGATCATGTTGGCATCAAGCCTTTATTTTATTATGCAGATGAAAACAATTTAGTGTTTGCTTCTGAATTGAAAGTAGTGAAGCAAATAATTGGTAATCAGTTATCAGTTAACCGGGAAGCAGTTCCCTATTTTTTGCATTTGGGTTTTATACCTCAGCCATTGACTATTTATACTGACACTTATAAATTTCCTTCGGCTCATTATGTACAGATAAAATTGCAGGCTGGTTCTTTTAATAATTTATCAAAAGATAGTATTCCGTTTTGGAAATTGCAGGATGTGTTACAGTCAACAGTGATAAGTGATGAGTTGTCTGCAAAAAAACAATTGAATGATTTATTGCTGGATGCAGTGGAGAAGCAATTGATCAGTGATGTGCCGATTGGCACTTTCCTAAGTGGCGGTATTGACAGCAGCCTTGTAACCGCCATCGCAGCAAAGGTTTCGGGCAGTGATAAAATAAAGACTTTCAGCATTGCCATTGATGATGGAAAATACAATGAATCGAAATTTGCAAAACAGGTGGCGAATCATTTACAAACTGATCATTATGAATTTGCAGTAAAGGAAAAAGAAGTAATGGAATTGGTTGATAAATTAATTCCTGCGTATGACGAACCTTTTGCAGATTCATCTGCCTTTCCAACGATGATGGTGAGCCGCCTTGCAAGAAAGCATGTGACAGTGGCCTTAAGTGGTGATGGTGGTGATGAATTGTTTC
>JANMJU010000080.1:0-12042 GCA_031371545.1 Chitinophagaceae bacterium | reverse complement strand
CAGGGTAGTGGTAAAACAACCTTCAGTGGTAAACTGGCCAATTACCTTAAAACAAAAAAAGGCAAATCACCATTGCTGGTAGCGGCAGATATTTACAGGCCTGCGGCGATTGACCAGCTGGAAGTATTGGGTGGGCAGATTGGTGTAGATGTTTATTCAGAAAGGGAGAATAAAGATGCTGTTGCAATTGTGCAAAATGCAATTAAAGAAGCAAAGTCGAAAAATAAAAATGTTATCATTATTGATACTGCCGGCCGCCTGGCGGTGGATGAAGTGATGATGACTGAGGTTGCAAATATCAAGGCCGCTATCAAACCGCAGGAAATATTATTTGTGGTGGATAGTATGACCGGTCAGGATGCAGTGAATACCGCAGCTGCATTTAATGAACGACTCGATTTCAGTGGTGTGGTATTGACCAAATTAGATGGCGACACCCGTGGTGGTGCAGCGCTTTCCATTAAATACACCGTAAACAAACCCATCAAATTCAGCAGCAGTGGAGAAAAGATGGATACACTGGATGTGTTTTATCCTGAAAGGATGGCACAGCGTATTTTGGGAATGGGCGATATTGTAAGTTTGGTAGAAAAAGCACAGGAACAATTTGATGAAGCCGAAGCAGCCAAACTGGAAAAGAAGATCCGCAAAAATCAATTTGACTTTGAAGATTTTAAAACCCAGCTGCAGCAGATAAAAAAGATGGGCAACCTGAAAGACCTGATGGGCATGATTCCGGGAGTGGGAAAACAAATAAAAGATGTAGATATTAATGATGATGCTTTTAAAGGTATTGAAGCAATGATCAACTCTATGACGTTAGAGGAAAGACGCAATCCGGATGTTATCAATCCGAGCCGCAAGCAACGTATTGCCAAAGGCAGCGGCAAAGACATTGCCGAGCTCAACCAGTTTTTAAAACAATTTGAACAGATGAAAGGAATGATGAAAATGATGAATAAAATGCCAATGGGCCGTATGCCGGGAATGGGCAAAAGATAGCATCAAGTATAAATAATAATAAGAAACAGCTGTGTAATGCCAGCTGTTTTTGTTTGCATAAATGCCCCATATTTATGCTAACTTTATTTTAGCAATAAAAGCAACCATTTTCTCTTTAATCTCGATTGTTTGAATAAATCAGCAATAATTAAAGATTAAAGGATCAACCATAAAAAATAAAAATTTTGCCAGAGCGGCAGCAACTCATCCATATCATCCAGGGTTGCGTAAAAGCAAACAGGCAAAGCCAGAAGGAATTTTATCATTCATACTACGGCTTTGCAATGGGCATCTGTATGCGTTATTGTAATTCACACGATGATGCAATGGAAGTGGTAAATGACGGTTTTTTAAAAGTCTTTAAAAATATTGGTTCATTTAATCCACGGCATGAAAATTATGAAGCATCCTTGATGGGGTGGATGAAAACAATTCTTATCAATACTGCTATTGACCACTTTAGAAAAAATAAAAATAATTACTTGACCAGCGAAATAGATGGAGCCCATGCTGAAATAACGGATACATTAGAAACTGCTGTTGATTCCATGTCTTACAAAGAAATTATCGGGATGGTACAATCCCTGTCACCCAGCTACCGCACCGTTTTTAACCTGCACATAATAGATGGGTATAAGCATGAAGAGATTGCACAGCAGTTAAATATTTCTGTGGGCACTTCTAAATCAAATCTTGCGAAAGCAAGAATGAATATTCAAAAAATGCTGAAAGCGGCAAAAGGAAAATTGTATGGACAACAAAAAGCAATTTGAATATATTGAAAATAGGATAAAGCAGGCTGCCGAAAACAGCCAGCAGTCTTTTGATGAGCAGCCATGGGATAAAATGGAGGCTTTACTGGATAAAGAAGAAAAGAAACACAGGCCTTTTTTCTGGTGGTGGTTTGTATTGCCTTTATTTGTTGCAGGCACATGGAGCACTTATAAAATATTAAAACCATCAGCATCCTTAGAAACAACTAATGTAAATACTGTTAAACCCAATACTGGCAACCAGGAAAAAAATGATGCATCCAATCAACAAAAAATAATATCAACTGCTGATAATACCAAAGCCCCAACAGCAGTTGATAAAGTAAAAGACCAGGAAAATAACCTTCGCAATATTGCTAAAGTAAATGAGCAGGTTCAGCAGGAAAAAAATGTTGTGAGCAAGCAGAAAATAATTCCGGCGATTGCAGATATTAATGTCTCATCACAAATTGAAAAATCAACCATTAAAGTTGATAAAAAAAGCAGGCTGGCAAAAAATAAAGACAAAAAAAATATTTCATTTTACAGTAAAAAAAATAGGGCTGTTAAAAATGTAAGCAAAGAAAATATAGTTGCCGAAGAGGAAGGTGAAGGTATTGTGTCTCCATCAAAAAGGAAAGGCGTTGACGATAATATTAAAGCTGCACCTGTTGTAAAACAAAATCAACTGGATGAAAAAGTAATCACAGCATCCGTGATACAAAATAGTGAAAAAAATAGCTTGAAAAATACAGCCCTGCAGCAAGACGAAAATAAAAAGGACAGCAATGTTGTAAAGGATAAAGCTGTTGTGGTAAAAAAGAAAAAACAGAAAGTAAAAGGCTTGTACCTGCTGGCATCAGCAGGAGCAGATGCAGGATCTGTAAAATTATTTTCTTATGCCAACAGCAGCATCACCCCAAAGTATGGAATTGGTATTGGTTATCAATTTAATAACAAACTGGCGGTGCAAACAGGCTTGTATATAACCAATAAAAAATACACAGCTGGCCCGGGTGATTATCATCCCAAAGATGGGTCTTACTGGAATATGGTACAGATAACAAAAGTAAATGCGTCCTGTCTTGTATATGAAATACCTTTGACAGTGAAATACAATTTTAGTCAAAAGCCCACCACTGCTTATTATGCTGCAATGGGTGTTTCTTCTTATATCATGAAAAAAGAAGATTATAATTACTACTATACAAGGAATAGTGTTTACCATGAAACATTTTGGGAATATACCGGCAACAAAAATTTATTTTCTATGCTTACTTTCTCCGCTGGTATTGAAAGAAAATTATCTTCCACAATTTCGCTGTTGGCAGAGCCATCTTTTAGTGTGCCAATATCCGGTGTTGGAGATGGAAGAGTAAAGCTATTTTCAACTGCTTTGCAAATCGGTCTCAAATATCAGCCATCTAAAAAACATTGATTAAATTTTTTCGGGAAGGCAACTATTATGAAGTGGTAAACGATTCAATACAAAACCACTTTATGCGACACTCAAAATTTATTTCAGTCAGTTTTTTATTGGTATTTTCAGCAGCACTTTTTTTTATTTCGTGCAGTAAAAAGGAATCAGTTCCAGCCCCGCCTCCTGTTGATCCATGTGCCGGTAAAACAATTATTGTCTCATCTGTGCCTGCGGCAGCTACTCCCTGTGGAGATAATGGCAGCATTACCGCCTCTGCTACTGGAAGTGCCGGGTTTACCTATAAATTAAACAGTGGCGGTACCTACCAGTCTTCCGGGCTATTCAGCAACGTTAGTGCTGGTACCTACACCGTCTTTGCAAAAGATGCTGCTGGTTGTGAAAAATCGACAGCTGTAACAGTGGCTGCACCGGGCAGCGCAGGTACATTATTTACTGCTGTTAAAAATTTAATGACTACAAAATGCCAGCTGAGCTGCCACAACAATACCGTTCAAAATGGCGGAATGAACTGGGCAGTGGATTGTAATATTGTACAGTTTAAAAACAGGATAAAAGTAAGGGCGGTGGATGAAGGTACCATGCCGCAGTCAGGTCCTTTGCCCCAGTCTGAAAAAGACATTATTACCAACTGGATAAATGCTGGCGGAAAATTTACCGATTAGTTTTTTCAATTGCAAAAAGTAAATGAGTTTTTACTTGTTCTCTTTATCCAACTTCTGCATCCCACAAATGCCTTTTTATTTTCAGAGATGAATTATTTTTTTTATCAGTTGGCAGTGCTGCTTCCAGCTGCATTTATGATTAGGGATATCTGAAGATATTTTCATATTAATTGATTTATAAGCTAATACCAACAATGCCTGTGCCGTGTTTTTCGAAAAAAAATAAAAAATACCGAGCTGGTAAAAAGAACCCAAACCGGAAATTATCCTCCGGCTCTTACAAATATTTGGATTTTGTTTCATAGCTCATTATCTTCGCCATCCTTATTTAAGGAAATGAACCCTATTTATTCACAACCCAAAAAAATTTCTATTTTTTATGGCTGTTAAAATGAGACTGCAACGCCACGGGTCTAAAAAGAGACCTTTCTATTTCATCGTTGTAGCAGATGGTAGAAGCCCTCGTGATGGCAAATTTATTCAGAAACTCGGTACGTACAATCCGCTGACTGTTCCTGCAACTATTCAGATTGATCGTCAAAAAGCTTTGGACTGGTTACACAAAGGTGCACAGCCAACTGACACCGTGCGCCGTATCCTTTCTTTCAAAGGAGTATTGTTCCTGAAACATTTGCTGAGAGGTGTAAGCTTAGGCCTGTTTGATGAAGCTGCTGCAATGCAAAAATTTACTGCATGGAGTACTGAGCATGATGCTCATGTGGCCAGGCGTCAGGGAGCTCATAGAAAGGCCCGCCAGGATAGCCGCAACCAACCGGTAGTAAAGAAAGTAGAAGCGGTAGCAACACCAGTGGCCCCAGCACCTGAAGCTCCGGCAGAAGAAACTAAGACAGAAGAATAAATCAACTCTGTTCCGTTAATTCTTTCAAGCAATCTCCATTTGAGGTTGCTTTTTTTGTTTCCACAAAAGATGCAAACTAATATTTCTTTACTTCTTAATTTACCTAGCACCTTTACTGGGATGCTTTACAAATTGCCGCATTAGATTCAGGGTTGCCAACCTTGAAAAGAGTATCATTATACAATCGGAACCTGCTAAAAGGTTGGCAACCCTTAGCGAAATTAATGCTGCGTAAATTTGGAATGCATCCACTGCGTAAGATGCCTTTATTTTAAATAGCTTCTAACTATCTTGCACCGCATGAGCCAGTATTTTAAAATAGGAAAATTTGCCGCCAGTCATGGGTTAAAAGGTGATTTGGTATTACAGCACAACCTTGGAAAAAAAACTTCCTTAAAAGGATTGGAAACAATTTTTATAGAAGAAGGAAAAGATAATTTTATGCCTTATTTTATTAGTTCCACCTCCATAAAAAACGATGCTGAAGTATTTGTAAAATTGGAAGGGATAGACAATAAAGAAGTTGCCAGGAAATTAACTCCAAAAGAAATATGGCTGGGAGAAGATGATTTTAAAAAGTTTGCAGCTAAATCGTCACCCATTGCCATGCTTGGTTTTAGTTTGATAAATGATGGACAAGACTTGGGCGAAGTACTGGAAGTAATAGAACAGCCTCATCAAATTTTATGCACCATTTTACTCGATGGCAAAGAAGCACTGATACCGATACATGAAGGATCTCTTGAAAAAATTGATTTGAAAAACAGGAAGGTATTTGTAACCCTGCCGGATGGCTTGCTGGATATTTACAGGTAATTTATTTGTAAATTAGTAAAGTGAATAAAGCACCTCAACGCATAATAGCCCATTTTGACTTAGACTCTTTTTTTGTTTCAGTAGAAATTTTAAACAATCCATCACTGAAAGGCAAACCGGTGTTTGTAGGCGGCAGCGAAAGGGGAGTGGTGGCTGCCTGCAGTTATGAAGCAAGAAAATTTGGTATCCATTCCGGTATGCCATCCAAAAAAGCATTGCAGCTTTGCCCACAGGCAATTGTAGTAAAAGGAACCCGTGGAGAATACAGCCGCTATTCCCGTTGGGTAACACAGATTATTGCTGCCAAAGCGCCTTTGTTTGAAAAAGCTTCTGTTGATGAATTTTATCTCGACCTCACCGGCATGGAAAAATTTTTCAATCCCCTGCAATGGACAATTGATTTGCGTAAAGCAATTATGGAGGAAACACAATTGCCCATTTCATTTGGATTATCCTGCAACAAAATGATGGCAAAAATTGCCACCAATGCAGCTAAGCCTAATGGTTACCTGCAAATTCCTTTTGGAAAAGAAAAAGAATTTTTAGCGCCGCTTACAGTTGACAAAATTCCCGGCGTAGGAGAGCATACACATGAAGTGCTGAAGGCAATGGGTATTTATACCATTGGCGATGTAAGTAAAAAAAACAAAGAAGAGCTGGAAGAAAGACTTGGTAAATGGGGCATTGATTTGTGGCATAAAAGTTTTGGCATCCACAACAGCGAAGTGCTGCAATACCATGAATCAAAATCAGTATCCTCAGAAAATACTTTTGATGAAAATAAAACTGACCTTGATTTTTTAATGAGTGAAATTGTAAGGCTCACAGAAAAAATTGCGTTTGAATTGCGGCAGGATAAAAAAGTGGCCGGCTGTGTGGCGGTAAAGATCCGCTACCCCGATTTTGAAACTACTTCCAAACAAACTACCATTTCCTACACCTGTTCCGATGATGAGATCATCCCGGTAGTAAAAAAACTGTTTCATCAATTATATAAAAAAGGGCAGCCCATACGCCTGCTGGGTGTACGTTTGAGTGAACTCACTCATGAAGCCATACAGGCCACATTGTTTGATGACAAAGAAAGAAAAACAGATTTGTACAAAGCAATTGATGATGTAAAGAACAGGTTTGGTAAACTTAAAATAAAAAGGGCTTCTTCAAATTAGTAAAGTTTTACTGCCTGCATATTGCCGTCACTGCATCATGGCAGCAGAAGCGGCAGAAGACTTACCGTATTTGGTATGCTTAAGTTTGGCCTTACCATTCTTGAATGTTACGAGGTACAAATTATCAAATTCAGTATCGGGAATATTTTGCTGCAGAAAACTGGTAATACCCAGCTTGTAAATAATTTTTGGAATGATGTTGCTGTGAGTAATGATGAGGATGTGTTTTCGTTGATCTTTATTTTTTTTGATGGCAGCAAAAAGTTTGACGCAACTGGTGTCCGCAATAGATTGCACTGTATCTATCCCAAGTTGTAAATGCAAACTGTCTGCGGTATGTTGGGTGCGTTGAAATTCTGACACATAAATTCGTTTTATTTTTTTGCTTTGTAATGCTCTCATTAAATCCCCTGCTCTTTTATTGCCATCCACTGTAAGTAACGGGTCGGTGCCAGTTTGTTTTTCTGCATGGCGAACGATGTAGATACTTGTATTGGCTGTAAATGGCAGGATGCTTTGGGCAATAATGCTATTTGCCACTGTCAAACTTATCAGCAGTATTAATAGTTGCTTCATTCTTTTAATTATTGTATTTAAGATTAAGAAATCAAAGCTGTCTATAAAGCTACAGAGATTAAAAATATCGGTAAGGTATTTTACCAAAATTAGCCTGGCAGGTTAATTGTAATTTTACACCCTTGCCTGCATACCATTTGTTTACACAAATTCGTTACTTTGCAAGCGTTTGCGTAAGCATTGTAACCAACGTTTATTTTTTTGATTAAAAAAGGCATTTTCAAATGTGGTTATCAGTAGCAAACAGCAGTCTTAAAAAATAATAAACAATATCATTTATGTGTGGAATAGTAGGATATACCGGCCCGAGAGAGGCTTACCCAATTGTAATTAAAGGATTAAAAAGACTGGAATACCGTGGCTATGACAGTACCGGCGTGGCTTTGCTGAATGGCGGCTTAAAAGTATATAAGAAAAAAGGCCGGGTGGCCGACCTGGAAGAATTTGTTGTGGGATCAGACCTGCACTCTAATATTGGCATTGGCCATACCCGTTGGGCTACCCATGGGTAACCAAACGACCGGAATGCACATCCTCATACTTCGGCCAGTGGCAAACTGGCCATGATACACAATGGTATTATTGAAAATTATGCCCAGATAAAAAAAGACCTGAGCAAAAAAGGCTACACATTTACCAGCGATACCGACACAGAAGTATTGCTCAATTTTATTGAAGACATCAAGAAAAATAATGAATGCAGCCTGGAAGAAGCAGTAAGAATTGCATTGAAAAGAATTACCGGTGCTTACTGTATTTTATTGATCGATCAGGATGATCCTGAAACCATCATCGCAGCAAGAAAGGGCAGTCCGTTGGTAATTGGTGTGGGCAAAGGCGAACACTTTTTAGGCAGTGATGCCTCTCCAATGCTGGAATACACCAAGGAAGTAGTGTATGTAAATGACTACGAATTGGCCATTGTAAAGCCCAATGAACTCATTCTTAAAAATTTGGGTAATGAGAAGATCACTCCCTTCATTACCACATTGGATATGGAACTGGCAGCAATAGAAAAAGGCGGCTACGACCATTTTATGCTGAAAGAAATTTTTGAACAGCCCAGCACTATCCATGATTGCCTACGTGGACGATTAGATACAGAACATGGCATCATCCGGCTTAGTGGTGTGCAGAATAATATTGAAGCATTCAAAAATGCCAAACGAATTATCATTGTTGCCTGCGGCACCAGTTGGCATGCAGGCCTGGTTGCTGAATATGTGATTGAAGAATTGTGCAGGATACCGGTGGAAGTAGAATATGCTTCAGAATTCCGATACCGCAACCCGGTGATTAATAAAGGCGATATCATCATTGCTATTTCACAAAGTGGCGAAACCGCAGATACATTGGTGGCGATAGAAAAAGCAAAAGAACAGGGCGCAATTATTTTTGGAATTGTAAATGCAGTAGGTTCTTCCATTGCAAGGATCAGTCATGGTGGTGCATACACTCATGCAGGCCCTGAAATTGGCGTTGCCAGCACCAAAGCATTCACCGGCCAGTTGGCAGTGCTCACCATGATGGCACTGATGATTGCAAAAGAGAATGGTACCATACCGGATGAACGCTACAGCAAATTGTTATTTGAACTGGAAGCAATTCCTGAAAAAGTAGAAGCATTATTAGCCAATGCAGACGCAATAAAACTGATAGCAGAAAAATATAAAGGAGCCAATGATGCATTGTTCTTAGGCCGTGGTTACAACTTCCCCATTGCTTTGGAAGGTGCATTGAAGTTGAAAGAAATTTCTTACATCCATGCAGAAGGCTACCCAGCTGCGGAGATGAAACATGGCCCTATTGCCCTGGTAACAGAAACTTTGCCGGTAGTGTTTGTTGCAACTAAAGACAGTTACCACGAAAAAATTGTAAGCAATATCCAGGAGATAAAAGCCCGTAAAGGAAAAGTAATTGCCATCATTACCGAAGGCGATGAAGTAATACCCGGACTTGCAGACGATGTGTTTTTTGTGCCGCCTGCGGATGAAATTTTGGCGCCAATGCTGAGTTGTATTCCTTTACAACTGCTTTCTTATTATGTAGGTATTGCCAAAGGGGTGGATGTAGATAAGCCGAGAAATTTAGCGAAGAGTGTGACGGTAGAATAATGCCCCTATCCTCTAAAGGGGAACTGGAGTTCATTAATCAAAACGCTTTTCTATTTTGCATACAATAACAATTTTAAAATTTTAATCCTCCTTTAGGGGATAGGGGTATGAACATTATTATCAAACATCCGGTAAATGAATTGGGCTATAATTTTATAGAACCCAAATATCTTCCAGCAGGTAAAGATGAATACTACCTGCGGTTTGAACAAAACCCCCACCGCAAAGATTACAGGCAGTTAACTTCTACAGAAATAGAAGTGCTGGTGCGTAACCGCAATACTTCTGATGACTGGAATAAGATTTTTGTTTCAGAATTTTTCCGGCCGGAGCTGGTAAGGAACTGCAAGTTTCATGGACTGATACGCATTGGCAAACTGGAACCTTATTATTTAGAATTTCACAATTTAAGATTGCCAGTAGGTTTATACAATTGCACCATCATCAGTTGTGATATTGGTGACAATGTTTGTATTGATCATGTAAATTATTTAAGCCACTACATTATCGGCAACGAAGTAATGATAGCCAATGTAAATGAATTGGCCAGTACCGATAAGGCAAAATTTGGAAACGGAATTCTGTCGGATGGTGAAGAGGAGAGGCAACGGGTAGTGCTGGAATTATGTAATGAAAACGGCGGCAGGCGGGTAATTCCATTTGACGGGATGCTTCCCGGCGATGCCCATTTGTGGAGCAGGTATATTGCCGATGAAGGGCTGATAAATAAATTCAAAGAATTTACCGATAAAAAATTTGACAGCCGCCGTGGCCATTATGCAGAAATTGGCGACCGCACGGTAATCAAAAACTGCAAGATCATTAAGGATGTAAAGATTGGTACCGATGCTTATTTGAAGGGTGCTAATAAATTAAAAAATCTTACCATCAAAAGTGACGAAAACCGGACTTCTCAAATTGGTGAAGGCTGCGAAATTGTAAATGGTATTGTGGGCTATGGCTGCCGTATTTTTTATGGGGTAAAGGCAGTGCGTTTTGTAATGGCTTCTCATTCACAATTGAAATATGGGGCAAGACTTATCAATTCTTACCTTGGTAACAATGCCACCATCTCCTGCTGTGAAGTGTTGAACTCTTTAATTTTTCCGGCACATGAACAGCATCATAACAATTCATTTTTATGTGCAGCTTTGGTAATGGGGCAAAGTAATATTGCGGCAGGCGCCACCATTGGCAGCAATCATAACAGCCGCAGTCCGGATGGTGAAGTCATTGCTGGTCGTGGGTTTTGGCCGGGGCTCTGTGTAAGCCTAAAACACAATTCCAAATTTGCATCCTTCACCATTTTGGCCAAAGGCGATTTTCCGGCAGAGTTGAATATCAGCATTCCATTTAGTTTGGTAAGCAATGATGTTACCAATAATAAACTGGTGGTAATGCCGGGTTACTGGTTTATGTACAACATGTATGCACTGGAACGCAATGCCTGGAAATATGTGGACAGGGACAGGCGTACCACCAAATTGCAGCACATCGAATATGATTATTTAGCACCGGATACCATCAATGAAATATTTGATTCATTACGGTTATTACAATCCTTGCAGCCAAATGATTCCGGAACGGCTTATGCAACAGGTTGGGAAAATACTTCCCGCCAGGTAGAGATATTAAAAGTGCCGCAATCTATAAGTCTGTTTAAAGAGCTGGTACAATATTATGCAGCAGTTGAAATAATGAAACTTATCAGGCGCAATAAATTCAGCAGTTTTGAAGAACTGAAAAAATCACTGTCAGCCAAAATGCAAAGAAGCCAGTGGCTCAATATTGGCGGCCAGTTGATACAGGAAGAGGATGTAAAAAAATTCATTCATAATACTAAATCCGGTAAAATAAACAGCTGGTACGAAGTGCATGATTTTTATTTGGCGCAGGGAATAATATATGATACCAATAAACTCAACCATGCTTACACTTCACTTCTTGAAATATTAAATATTACTCCACGGCAATTTACACCAACACTGCTAAAGGAATTACTGAAGCAGTTTGTTGCCACCAGAAGCTGGATGTGCAAAGGCATCTACGATTCCAGGGCTAAAGACTACAGCAACTCTTTCCGTAAAATGGTGTACAAAACCAATGAGGAAATGAATAAAGTGCTCGGCCGTTTGGAAGACAACAGTTTTATCCAGCAGCAAATGGGTGCCTTGGATGAGTTAAAGAAAGAAGTGAAATCGGTGGTGAGGAAATTGAAATTATAAAGGCTACCGGTCAATCAATTCTTCCAAAGTTTTCTTTTCTAAAATTTTCAGTGTGGCATCTCTTGTTTGTACCATGGCTTTGTTGAGGCCGCAGGTAGCTTCGTCGCAGTCTTTACATTTTTCGTAAAAATTCAGGCTCACACAGGGTATCAGCGCTATGGGGCCTCCTACCAAACGAATGGCTTTAGCAAGCGTAATTTTTTTTGGCGACTGCAATAAATAATAACCACCACCTTTTCCTTTTTTACTTTCCAATATACCGCCCTGCTTCAATTCTAATAAAATTGTTTCTAAAAACTTAATGGGGATTTTTTTCTTCTTCGATATTTCTGAAATCAGCACCGGGCCTTCACCAAATTTGCCGGCTAAGTAGCCAAGGGCTTTCAGTGCGTATTGAGTTTTTTTAGATAACATCCGGTTAAGGTA
>JANMJU010000070.1:0-40358 GCA_031371545.1 Chitinophagaceae bacterium | reverse complement strand
ATTTTATTTTCATTTGAAAAGGCAAAAATACATCCAAACTGCTGAATATGTTGTTATGACATATACACATACTGTGATGAATTTTTTTTTGACATCAAATAAGTCAATGTGACGGGGAAGAGAGCAGTTTTTGTTAAAATCAGGCACTTGTATTTATTTGTACTGGGCATTATCTTTATTATCTAAATTGATAAACTATGTATCTTATAAGAGAAGTTTTTCAGGCCAAACCCGGCAAGGCAAAAGATCTGGTAAAAATGTTCAAACAGGCAGCCCCGCATTTAGAGAAGACAGGGGAATTAAAAAACATGAAAGTACTTACCGATATTGTCAGTACTTACTGGACAGTAGTGGTAGAATCAGAAACAGATAATATCGGCGGTTTTTTTACCAACCTCCGTTCTGCCACCATGAGTGATGAATTGAAGGAAGTAATGAAAGGGTATATGGATTGCGTAGCAGGCGGGCACCGGGAAATTTTTATGGTGGAATAAAAAAAAGCAACCCAAAAAGTTGCTTAAAAAAGAGGTTGGGTTACTAGGATTCGAACCTAGACGGACAGAATCAAAATCTGTAGTGCTACCATTACACTATAACCCAATCGTATCCCCAATTATTATTAGGGATTGCAAAAGTAGGGGATACTGCTAAAAATGCAAAACATTTTTGAATAAAACATTCCATTTTTCAAATTTATATCCCTGCCTTTATCCTTTATCTTCTGCTTCTTTTAATCCTTTGATCATATCCAGCGCCTCCACTACCACATCACACATGATGGTAATTAAAGAACCTGGCTTTGCCGTATTATAGGCATGCATGATTGCTTCTTTTTCATTGTAAATAATAGTGATGGGTATTTCTTTTGTCTTTGTTGAGTTGATTCCTTCTACCAAAAGATTTACAATTTCTTCTGCAGTACGCCCCCGTAAATTTTTATCCTGGCGAATGATGATCTCATCAAAACACCCGGCAGATATTTTACCCAAATCTCTGATATCTTCATCACGCCGGTCGCCGGTACCACTGATGATACCCACTTTTGGTGTGCCGTTCATTTTAGAAACAAAATCACACAACAGTGTTAAGCCTGCCTGGTTGTGGGCAAAATCTACAAGGAAATCAAAGTGTTTAAATTTGAATAAATTCAGCCTGCCCGGAGTTTGTGTGGCAGAAGGCACAAATGTTTCCAGTGCATCTTTAATATCTTCCACTTTAATATTTCTGTATAAATAAGAGGCTAATATGGCGGGCAAAGTATTCATGATATTGTGCACCGCTTTGCCTCCGTAAGTAATGGGGATGTCGGCAATTTTCTCCACTCTTATTTTCCAGTTGCCTTTCATAATAGTTACATAACCATTTTCTGAAACCGCCGCCAGGCCACCTGCATTACAATGTGCTTTTATCCGTGGATTATTTTCATCCATGCTAAACAGGCCGATATTGCATTTTAAATTATTTTTTATTTCGTACACCAGGTCATCATCTGCATTCAAAATGGCATAGCCATGTGAGAATACGGTTTCAGCAACTACCGCTTTTACTTTAGCCATTTGTTCCAGCGAATCAATACCCCCCAATCCAATATGATCGGTACTTACATTGGTGATGATGGCAATGTCGCAATTTTGAAATGCCAAACCATTTTTTAATATGCCACCCCTTGCACATTCCAGCACCGCAAAATCTACCGTGGGATCCCTCAATACAAAAGTAGAACTCACCGGTCCGGTACAATCTCCTTTCATCAGCAGTTGATTTTGGATATACACGCCATCACTGGTAGTATAGCCAACTTTGTATCCTGCACTTTTTGCAATGTGAGCCACCAGCCGGGTGGTGGTGGTTTTTCCATTGGTGCCGGTTACTGCAATAATGGGGATCCTGCCTTCGCTGCCTTTTGGAAACAGCATATCAATAACAGGCTCTGCCACATTGCGGCCAAGGCCAACAGCAGGGTCAATGTGCATCCTGAAACCAGGTGCAGCATTTACCTCTAGTACGGCGCCCCCATTTTCTGAAATGGGAGCCCGTAAATCAGCCGCCATAATATCAATGCCGCAAATGTCGAGACCAATAATTTTTGAGATGCGTTCACACATAAAAATATTGGTGGGATGCACTTCGTCTGTAACATCGGCAGAAGTACCACCGGTAGAAAGATTAGCAGTGGGCTTCAATAAAACCAGTTCACCTTTTGTCGGGATAGTTTCTAAAGTATAACCTTTTTCATCCAGCATAATTTTACTGAAATCATCCAGCTTAATAGAGGTCAGGACCTTTTCATGACCAAACCCACGGCGTGGATCTTTGTTGGTTTTATCCACCAGCCACTGGATATTGTGTTCGCCGTCTCCGGTAACAGCGGCGGGTGTACGCAAAGCTGCACAGATAAATTTATTGTTGATGACCAGTACCCTGAAATCAAAACCGGTAATGTAGCGTTCGCAGATAATGCTGCGGCCATACACCTGTGCGGCAGCCAGTGCTTTTACCGCCATGTCCCAGTCAATGATATTGGTCGTGGCACCTTTTCCATGATTCCCATCTACCGGTTTTAACACCAACGGGTAGCCCAGTTTATCAATTGCTTCTTTCAATCCGAGTTCTGTCCTGATGATGACTCCTCTTGGTACCGGAATTTCTGCAGCACCCAATAAATTTTTTGTTTCTTCTTTATCACAGGCAATGTCTACCGCAATATTGGAAGTGGTGGAAGCAATGGTGGCCCTTATTCTTTTTTGATTCACACCATATCCCAACTGTACCAAACTCTGTTTGTTCAGCCTGATAAAAGGGATATTGCGTTTTGCTGCTTCCTCTACAATGCAGCCGGTACTTGGCCCCAGCCGGGTATCTTCCCTTATTTCCCTCAACTGCATAATATCTTCTTCTAAATTATACACCACATTGTCAGCAATAGCCTGTGTTACCCTTACTGCAGCTTTGGCGGCATACACACCGGCATCCTCTTCCATATAACTGAATACTACATAATACTCACCATCTTTTCCCGTGCCTCTTGTCCGTCCAAAGCCAGTATCCATGCCGGCGAGTGTTTGCATTTCCAAAGCCACAAGTTCTATCACATGCCCCATCCAGGTGCCTTCTTCCACTCTTTGAAAAAATCCGCCGGGTTCACCTACACTGCAGCGGTGGCTGAACATGCTCGGAAACATTTTTTCCAAACGATCTTTAAATCCTGCAATAACGTTGGTAGGCTTTTGTTCCATCTCTTCCAAATCCAGCTTCATCTGGATTAATTTGTTACGTCTTACGCTCCAGTAGTTCGGGCCTTTCAACACTTTAATTTCGAGGATCTTCATATTTTTTTAATTTGATTTTTGTTACCAGCTATTGTGGTATTATTTAACATTGTTGTGTCACTCACTTGTACTGAAATATTACTTTTGAGCGGCCAAAGCAGCAACCCGTATTCATACTTTTTGGCTGCTTCCAACGTTTTTGGGTTAGCAAATTGGAAGTTATACAAAAAATGTCAGCACAAAAAATTCAGGCTCATCAAAGATTGGTTTTATTCAATTCCTTTACATTTGTAAAACCCATTATTTTCAACCAGCGGTATAATTTCTTTATAAAATGATACTGCTTTATTTAATTAAACAAGCATGAGTAGTCCTAAGGGAAAATTAATTGCCATCGGCGGAGCAGAAGATAAAGGAGGAGATGCAGACAGAATAGATATTCACAGGGGCAACCTCAATTTTATTGAACTGGGTGTATTGCAAAGGATCGTAAAAGAAAGTGGTGGCCCTACTGCACAGATTGAAGTAATTACCACGGCTTCCATGATACCGTACGAAGTAGGTGAAAATTATTTAGATGCTTTTGGAAAGATTGGCTGCATTGATGTAAATGTAATGCATATACGCAACCGAGGCGATGCCATGACGGAAGAATATTTACAACGTATCCGTAGCTGCAATACCGTCATGTTCAGCGGTGGCAACCAGCTCCGATTATCAACTATATTCGGGGGCACACAATTCCTCCAAATTTTATTAGAGCGTTATCAAAACGAAAAAGATTTTACCGTGGCAGGCACCAGCGCCGGAGCCATGGGCATGAGCAACACCATGATCTATGAAGGCAATGCTGCAAGGGCACATTTAAAAGGAGAAGTAAAAATTACTACCGGCCTTGGCTTTATTGATGATGTAATTATTGACAGTCATTTTGAAAAACGTGGCCGCTTTACCAGGCTGGCACAGGCTGTGGCTACCAATCCATCCTGCATTGGTATTGGTCTTGGGGAAGATACCGGTATGCTGATAACGGAAGGTAACAAAATGGAAGCCATCGGCAGCGGCTGTGTCATCATCATTGATGGCCACGACATACGCTACTCCAACATTGCAGACATCCCCGAGGGCAATCCTTACAGTATTGATAATTTAAAAGTGCATATCTGCGAAAAGGGTAACGGTTACCTTGTAAAAGAAAGACAGTTTTTGCCAGAAGCATCTGAAGGAGCTGTTACCAAAAAACAGGTGGAAGTAGAGTAGGGGAAACTGATTAATATTTTCTCTTACAAAATATTTCAACAATTATAAAGTTCGCTTACCACTAAACACACCACTTAAACCAGTAGTTGCATTCCATGAACCACTATAATAATCTCCAGTAGTATCCAGGCCTCCCTGGAAAGTTGTAGCAGTTCCATTCATTTGTATAGAAAAAACTTTGCCGGTTATGAAACCTGCACCGCTATAGATAAGGCCATTGCTATTGATAGCCACTCCTGATACATTACTTCCATAACGGATAAAATTAAAATTACCTTTCTCAGTTCCGGTGAATGTAGATTCATAACAGGTTACCTGCATGTCTGAATTTTCGTGTGCCACTGCGCCAGCTACATTACTGTGGCCGGAAACAAAAATATTTTCAATTAATGCATTATTGCCATCGGCATCAGCGCTTAAATGAAAACCTGATATCCGTCCGGCAAATACAGCACTGCTGATTGACTGGCCAGGCGTGAATGATTGCGGGCTGGTAAGTGTATCACTCAGGCTATCCAGCCATAAATAAGCTTTCACAATGGCATCGCCATTATTGACGTAAATTTTCACCCTTCCTGTATTACCTGCCAGCACTGCTTTATACACACCAAAGCTGGTGCTGTCTAAAGTTGAAATTGTTTCGGCAGTATCGGCCAGGTTTAGTTTTGGTAGTGGCATACTGGTATCAGTTTTGTTACAGGCAAATAACAAAACAGAGATAGAAATAAATAGTATGCTAAAAGTTTTTATCATCAAAAAATACGTTGATTATTTTACAATGGTGATATTGCCTTTTTGTGTTTTGATAACCCGATTGTTGTAAATATAAGCAGCTACCCACACATAATTGTTGCTGCCGTTTTGTTTGCCACGGTAACTGCCATCCCATTTTTCATAAGGGTTGCTGCTGGTAAATACTATTTCGCCATACCGGTTAAATACTTTCAAAGAATATTTTTTTACCAAAAATAAATTACCCAATGGCCCAAACTTATCATTGAGTAAATCTCCATTGGGAGTAAAGCCAGTAGGGAAAAAAATATCATCACAATTATCCAGCACATTGATATGGATGCTACTGCTGGTTTCACATCCTGCACCTGTGCTTACAATTACTTTATAGGTCCCGGTGGCGGTAACGTTGATCGTTGGTTGCCTAGATCCATCCTGCCACAAATAACCTGTATATGCCCCGGAAGCATTCAATATTAATTTATCTGTATTGCAAATGGCCGTATCATTTCCTAGGAAAGGAGCGGCAGGGATTGGGCTAACCGTTGCATTTAGTATGCTGGCTTCGCTGGCACAGGTACCTACGGTATTGGTTATATAAAATGAAGTACTGTTGTTAACCAGGGTGGTATAAGTACTGCCAACATTTATTTTGTTAAGCAGCTCCGGTTCCGTGTACCAACTAAGGGTACCCAATGCAGCAGCACTGAGGTTTACAATACCAGGACCACAAATAGATGCGGTTGTTACTGTTGGGGGTACAGGCTGGCTGAGAATGTTTATTGTGGCAGTGCTGAAACCGGAAGGATTACATATCCCCTGAGCCACATCATATTTAATGCTGTAGTTGCCGGCTATACTTTGTGTAAGATCAATCTCCCCGGTATTGGAATCAATATTAAGACCGGTAGTGGAAGAATAGACTCCTCCACTAAAAAAGCCTGTAACCGGCACCGGTATAGCCGTTCCGTCACCTTTACACACCGGGCCGATATAGGAGAATCCTGTTACGGGGTTTGCATATGTAGCAATGGTAAGTGTAGTGCTGTAGCTGCCTGCAAGCCTGCAGATAAAAGAAGGCACGCTGTACCTGATGGTATAAATACCTGGCACACTAAGGCCAATATTAATAGTACCTGTGGTGGAATTGATGCTCAATCCTGCCGGTGTTGCAGAGAAAATACCGCCGGTTGTAAAGCCTGTCATTTTTGTTAAGACAGGATTGACGGGACTGCTGATGCAAATATTATTGGGGCTGTAACTAAAATCAGTAACAGGCGATGTGGTATCTACAATGGTTATAAATGAAAAATTACTGGTGGCAAGCCTGCACCCGAGAGCCGTAATATTGTAAGTGACCTGGTAGTTACCCGGCAGGCTGTTGGCAACATCCACTACGCCAGTAGCACTGTTAATTGCAAGTCCCTGGCCTGCAGTAAAACTTCCGCCTGTTGTAAATCCTGTTGCCTTGTTGGGACTGGGGTCTGATGCATTTTTACAAACAGGAGAAGTATAAGAAAACACGGTAACTGTAGGTACAGCAGCGTTAACAGTAATGGGTGAACTAAAATTGCTGCCGGTAACGCAGCCCGTAGTATTGTAAGTATAGGTAACTGTGTAAGTCCCAACAGTGCTGCCTGCCAGGTTGATATTGCCTGTAGTAGCATTGATATTTAGGCCTGCAGGTGTGGCTGTAAATGTGCCGCCATTGGTAAATCCCAACGAGTAAGCAGGGCCTGTGTTATTACCGTTGGTGCAGACTGTATCGGGATTATACCTGAATCCTGATACAGCAGTGCTTACTGCATTAACCGTAACCGTTATGGCACGTCTTGGATTGCTTTCACATCCATTCAGCGTTTGTGTTACATAGTAAAAAGTATTACCTGCCGTTATTGTTGAAGGACGGGGTGCGCCAGGTAAAACATTACCTCCGGTAAGGCTATCGTACCATAATAAATTACTGCCCGTAGCTGTTAAAGGTGCTGACACTGCATTTTGACAATAGGTAACCGGGCTGGTAACTGAAGGCTGTGGTGTAACAGGTATTGCATTGATGGTTAAAGGCAATGCTGCCGATACGCAACCCGACAAATTATCTATTGCGGTGACTAAATAGGTAGCACCTGGTGTAAGGTTAGTAAATATGCGGCCTGCCTGATAAGGATAAGTAACACCCAAACTATATTGAATGCTGGCACCAACTGGAGCTGTTATAGTGATAGTACCCGTTGTAATAGTGCAGTTGGGTTGTGCAGTTATTGATGCAGTTGGTATGGCGAGTACCGCAGGAATTGTGCCAATGGCTAAAGGCAATGCTGCCGATATACAACCTGATAAATTATCTTTTGCAGTAACTGAATAGAAAGAGCCTGCAGTAAGGCCTGTAAATATTCCACTTGCCTGATAAGCTCCACCCACACTGTATTCGATAGAAGTTCCAGCAGGCGCCGTCACAGTTATTGTGCCTGTAGATATTGTACAGGAAGGTTGCACAGTAACGGTTGCGGTTGGTGTAGCAACAGTAATAATATTATTGATGATAAGATTTGTTGCTGCCGATATACAACCAGTTGAATTATCTTTTGCAGTAACTGAATAAGCAGTGCCTGGAGTAAGGCCTGAAAATAAATTAGTAGTTTGATAAGTTCCACCAACACTGTAAACAATGTTGGCGCCAACTGGAGCTGTTACGGTGATGGTGCCTGTTGTAATAATACAGTTAGGTTGTGTAGTTATTGATGCAGTTGGCAAAGCCAGACCCGCAGGTATTGTACCAATTGTTAAAGGCAATGCTGCCGATATACAACCAGTTAAATTATCTTTTGCAGTAACTGAATAAGGAGTACCGGCAATAAGTCCTGTAAATATTCCACTTGCTTGGTAAGCCCCGCCTACACTGTATACAATGTTTGCACCAACCGGTGCCGTAACAGTAATAGTACCGGTTGTAATAATACAGTTTGGTTGTGTAGTAATGGATGCGGTTGGTAAAGCAGGAGCCGCAGGGATTGTACCAATGGTTAAAGTCAATCCTGCCGATACACAACCAGTTGAATTATCTTTTGCAGTGACTGAATAGGTAGTGCCTGCAGTAAGTCCAGTAAATATTCCGCTTGTCTGGTAAGCCCCGCCCACATTGTATTCAATGCTGGCGCCAACTGGAGCTGTTACGGTGATGGTGCCAGTTGTGATAGTACAATTTGGTTGTATATTAATAGATGCAGTTGGTAAAGCCGGAGCTGCAGGTATTGTAACAATGGCCAAAGGCAACGCTGTCGATATACAACCTGTTGAATTATCTTTTGCAGTAACTGAATAAACAGTGCCTGGTGTAAGTCCAGTAAATGTGCTACTAGACTGATAAGCCCCACCAACACTGAATTGAATTGTTGCACCAACTGGTGCCGTAACAGTAATAGTACCAGTCGTGACAGTGCAGTTAGGTTGTGTAGTAATAGATGCAGTTGGTGTAGCTGGTGCTGCAGGTATTGTACCAATGGTCAAAGGCAATGGAGGCGATACACAACCCGATGAATTATCTTTTGCAGTGACAGAATAAGCAGTACCTGCAGTAAGTCCTGTAAATATTCCACTTGCTTGGTAAGTCCCGCCCACACTATATTCAATAGTAGCGCCAACAGGTGCTGTTACAGTTATTGTACCTGTAGTTATTGTACAGTTAGGTTGGGTATTTACACTTGCACTAGGTGTAGCTGGTGCACCCGGTATGGTATTTACTGACAATGGAAACACAGCGGAAATACATCCTGTAACAATGTCTTTAGCAGTTATATTATAAGCAGTGCCATTGGTCAATCCAGAAAAAGAGGTACCTGCCTGGTAAGCTCCCCCAACACTGTATTCAATATTGGCACCAATCGGTGATGTAATAACAATGGTGCCTGTTGGTGCAAGACAGGTAGGCTGTACCGTTACAGAAGCTACTGGTGTGGCAGGTGCTGCTGGTAAAGTATTTATAGTAACGTTTTTAATGTTTGAAATACAACCCGTAACAACATTTTTTGCTGTGATATTATAAGTGGCAGGCGCAAGTCCGGTAAAAGTTCCACTTGCCTGGTAAGCCCCGCCATTGCTGTATTGAATATTAGCTCCAACAGGTGTGGTTACTGCAATTGTTCCAGATGGTGCAAGGCAAGTAGGTTGAATAGTGGCGGAAGCGGTCGGGGTTGTTGGCAATGGACTGATAATAAGCACTGATGTGTTACTGTTAGTACTGCAGCCATTTGAATTAGTAACCTTACAATAAAAATAAATGCTGCCTGTACTGGAAGACGAAGGAGTATAAGTTGCACTTGTGGCAAATGGTATCAACGTTCCGCCGGTATTTGTATTCGTAATAGAATTGATATACCACTGATAGCCGCTTATGGAACCACTGCCTGCAGTTGCTGTCACGGTAAATGGAATGGTTGATCCATTTTGACAGACTCTTTGTGTATCAGGCACTGCAGGGTTTGTTATTACAGGTAAGGCATTTACATTTACTGTTACATCTTTTGTGTTAGGACAACCCGAAGCAGCAGTAGAGGTAACAGTGTAAATGGTAGTAATGGCCGGGCTGGCAGCTACAGTGGCTCCACTGGTAGTATTTAATCCTGTTCCCGGACTCCAGCTAAATATGTTGTTGCCACCAGATGCGGTAAGGTTTACGCTTTGCCCCTGGCAAATAGTAGCGCTGCTTGGTGTAATATCCAGTATGCTGATACCGACAGCAGCAGCAATGCTGAAAGTACAATTATCTCCATTAAACCCATCAATCATTAAATAATAAGTATTGCCGATGGTAAGTCCATTGGCAGATACCAAATTAATGAGCGGAATGGCAGCAGTGCTATAAGGTAAAATATGCGGATAGCAACCATGGGGAGTAATAGCTCCGCTTCCGCAGGTGCCTTCAAAAAAAAGCATTTGTACTCCACCGTTAGTGTATGAACCGCCTGTTGTGTGTGTGGGTATCCACAATGAAAAAGAAGCAGTTGTTGAAGAGGCTACAAATTTTACAAACGTATTATTTTGCAGTTGAAAGCAGGGGCCATCTAATCCGGATCCAGGCCAGTCTTGTACGGTAGCTGGTGGCGAAGAAATACCTGTACTGCCACATTTACCATTAAAATCGCAAACCAGCGGTGCGTTAGCACAATCAGTACCAACAGGAATATTTCCTGTACAGGTAGGGAAGGCAGGAGGCTGTGGGGCTGGGGCATTTGTAAAACTAAGGGTGAAATTTACAACAGATCCGGCATTGGCTGCAGTCCTTCTATCCTGAACTACCAGGTTCCAAACACCATTGGCATTTTGACCATTGTTTACTGCTCCTAAATAACCTTCTGGTAAAAAAGAACCTGAAAAGGGAGCTGTTCCAAACTTTACCGGGGTGCTTGCTGTGGCAGTAAAACAGGTGCCTGTGTAATTATTTCCACTGCCACCATTTTGTATTGACAGGGGCACAATAGTACCATCGGGGGCCTTTAATAATATTTCCAATTCCTCAGTATAAGGGTGGGTAATGGTAACACATACCTGGGCCAAACCATAACTTGCATTAATAGTACCAACACCACTTACAGTTACAGGAAAAAAAGTTTGAGTTAAACTGGTGCCCGGCACCGCCCCGCCAGCACCCGTGAAGGATTGAGCCTTAATAACAAAAGCTGACAGTATAAAACCAATTAATAAAAATAATTTTTGCATAAGACTGGAATAGCAACAAAGTTAGTTTTTAATATTTGCATGATGCTTTAAAGAAGTGAATTGCTGTCTTTAAAAATCATCGTTGATTGGTACGTTGCTAATTTTCTGCAGGGAGGGGATTAATCGGTAAAAATAAGCTTATTGTGTTATTTCATTATTATCGCAGGAGTTTGCCTACAGGAAAAAAAATTCACAAAAATGGTTAACAGCATCATTGATAAACACTGTTTAGCCGCTTATTTGGTTTGATAACGAATTATTGTGCGATTTATTGACTGGCAGAATATTTTGTGGATATTATTATGCAGGAAGGGGGATCTGGCACCAGGTAGTTTTCTGGGTAGCTTGCAGTTTTCCTTTATTTTGCAACATGCAAAAAATGAAAAGAAGGATCATAAGGATATTGCTTGTATTGATTACTGCCTATTTATTATTGTTGATACCCAATACCAATCATCCGGCAATAATAAAACCTGCTGATAAACCTTTTGCCTGGAACCAAGATTCCGTTTGGAAATTGCTGGAGAAGAATTTTACCGCTGCAAAAAAACAAAATAAATCTTCCGTCGATTCCAATATCAACAAGTTGTTTGGCAAAGAAGAAGCACTCTATAATATCATTGCAGTAAATAAAATCAGCGCCACCGATTCAAACCTCAATAAAATTTTGTCCAATTATTTTAACCTGGCAGCACTGGTGGCAGCACATCCGCAACAGAGGGATTCATTTCTATTTTATTATAATAAAATACGCAATGCAGTAAAGTTGCAATCGCAGCATTGGGATATGAATGATAAGGAAGTCAGAAACAGCCTGTATCAAATTTTATATGGCATGAGGGCCGCCGCAGAAGAAGTGTTGCTGCAAACAGACAGCCTGCCTTTTGAAGCAGCAATGAAAGTAAAAGATGAATCCTCTGCTGCGCCATTCACTACCATTTTTGGAATAAAAGTTCATAGCGGTGATTTGCTGGTATCAAGGGGTGGGGCAGAAGTATCTGCATTGATTTCAAGGGGTAATAATTATCCCGGAAATTTTTCTCATGTGGCATTAATTTATGTAGAAGAGAAAACCAATTTGCCTTATTTGATAGAAGCTCATATTGAAAAAGGAGTAGCTGTTTCTTCAGCAGCACAATACATCAATGATAAGAAACTCCGCTTTATGGTATTGAGGCCTAGAGCTAATTTACAGGCATTGCTGAACGATCCGTTGTTGCCACATAAAGCGGCAAAACTTGCTTATGCAAAAGCAATGCAACACCACATTCCCTATGATTTTAAAATGAATTTTTATGACAGCTCGGCCATGTTTTGTTCCGAACTAGGATCGTATGCATATAAACAAATGGGCATCCAGTTGTGGCAGGCAGTATCCACTATTTCATCGCAGGGAGTAGTAAATTGGCTGAGTGCTTTTGGTGTGGAAAATTTTGTAACACAAATGCCCAGTGACCTGGAATACGATCCACAACTAAGTGTGGTGGCTGAATGGCGCAACCCGGAAACATTGATGAAAGATCATATTGACAATGCGGTGATGGATGTATTGCTGGAGCAGGCGGATAAAGGAAAAATAATTGGCTACAATAAATGGCAATTACCATTTGTTAGAATTGTAAAATGCTGGTGCATGATAAAAAATATATTTGGAGGAATAGGGATGATACCAGAAGGGATGAGTGCCACACAGGCTTTGAAGAACCAAACCTTTGTTGCGATGTACAACAAAGTGAAAAAAGAAACCCAGGCAGAAGCCGATCGGTTTATAAAAGAAAATAATTACAGGCCACCTTACTGGCAATTAATTAATTTGGCAAGAAGAGCGGTGAAATCAGTTTTATGAAATTAATAAGCCTGTTCTGCAATCTCATCCATGCTGATGCCGGAGTGGCTTTCATCGTACACACATTCACCATTTTTTATCAGAAGTATCTGTGGCGATTCATGGTACACGGCAAAGTCTTCGGCAATTTTACCAGAGATATTTCTGTATTTGATCAGGTCAAGAAAGTAAAAATCAACATCCTGAGGTGGGGTATTGCGTTCCAGCCGGCTTTTGGCAACACTGCTCACAGCGCAACGGGTACTGTGTTTAAAGATAACCTGTGCCTTGAGTTTTGAAAGTTCTTTAATGCCGGCTATTTGTGATTCATCGGTTAGTTCAATCCAGTTCATACCTGCTTCGTCTAGTGAATGATGTTTTCTGTCATTGGGCAACCAGTACCTCTTCTGCTGGGGCCGCAGGAACTTAATAACACAATACCTGTAACTACAAGTAAGCTGAATAAAATAATTTTTTTCATTTTAATTTTTTTTAGAAGGTTTTTCATTTTGCCAACCGCAAATATAATAAACGTTTTACTAACGTATGTTCCGGTACTTTTATTTTAACTTTATTGTTAAACCGGGTTCGGGTTCTTTTATGAAAAGCGGTTTATTTTTTCTTTAATACCATTTATGTCAAATCCCGGCAAATCACAAATGTTAAAAGCAGTCTTATTTATTCCCTTTTTAATTACAGTACTGTTTGCATTTTACAAAATAAAAAAAGTACGCATTGAAAGAAAACGCAGTGCTGTCAATAAATATATTGGTGAAAAATTCCCCCAGCTTCCGCTTGTTGACTCGACGGGGAATACTTCCACTTTTGATCTCTCAAAATCGGGTATTACCATTATTGATTTCTGGTACAAAAGCTGTCCAAAGTGCATTGCAGAAATGACGCAGTTTGAAGAAGTGCTAAAAAGCAGGCAGGAAAAAGTATCTATTATCAGTATTTCAATTGATCAATATCATGACTGGAAAACTTTGTTCTCCGGTAAAGACCAGCGTTTTTCGTTTATGAGTAATGCTGTCAGCAACTGGCATCATTTGTTGTTGAAATTTGATACCGATTCTGCAAAACTTAACAATGCTGAATATTTATCAGCAAAATTGGGAGTAGCTGGTTTTCCTTCCTTTTATGTGCTTAACAAAGAGGGGATTATTATTGCAACTCCCGCCAGTGCTGTATCCTACATTAAAACTGAATTGGGTGGTCAAAATAATTTCATTCTTTTTTTAAAATCTGCTGCTACCTGGAAACAATATTATTTGTATGTTATCCTGTTGATCAGTTCTTTAGTTTATCTGTCATTTTTCAAGTTTTTGAGGCCACCATTTTTAATAAAAACTAAAGTATATTGAGTTTGCAGTTAAATGGTTTTTTCTGAAAAAAATGCAGAATTGATAGTTGGTTAAATTTTTTTTTATTAAAACAGCTCCTTTTAAAAAAAAATCCTATTTTACACTTCTTACCGCCCCATCCCTTTTTAAACTTATTGTTTGCAAGCCAGTGATCCATTTTTTTTTGAAACTAATGTATTATTAAATGATCATTGTAAACAAAAGTTTAAATAAAATCAATTCATGAGGCTATTTTACAAACCTTCCTTTTTTTTCCGGGTTAACTTATTATTAAATACACTTTTTAATGAAATGTCTATTAGGAAGCCTTTCCTTTTTGGCTTATCCTTGCATCCTGTTATTATTTTTGATATTTATCAATGCGATTCTACACACTCTATACACAACAATTTTTTCAAAACCGTTTAATGAATAATTTATGAGAAGTTTTTTACAAAGTATCAGGTCGGTAAGATTATTTTTAGTAAGTGTTGTTCTTACAATGGGTTGTCTTGGAAATGGCCGGGCAAGTTATGGGCAGACACTTATTGCAGGCTGGGATTTTCAAACCACTGCTAACGGTGGTACTGCGGTACTGGCTTCGCCTAATACCCCAAAGTTGTTTATAGCCAATGTTGGAACAGGTACTTTGTATCTTGATGGAACGAATGGTTCCAGCAATTGGGCGCAGGCTACCGAATTAAATTCTTTTGCCGGTACTGCTTTAAATGCAGGTGGTGCAACGGGTTTATCTACCACTACTACAACTCCTGCATGTCTTGCTCCACTTGGTGGAACTGCTTTTGTGGCAAACGGAAAGTTTATGGTGTATAAATTTTCAATGACAGGGTTTACAAATCTTGTGGTAAGTTATGCAACGCAAAAAACTACTACTGGTTTTGGAACCCATGTTTGGGAGTATAGCACAAATGGTACCACTTGGACGGCAGCACAAACTCTTACAACAATACCTACTGCTTTTGCTGTACAAACTTTAACTGCCATTACTGGTTTAAATAATGCCGCCACCGCTTATTTAAGATGGAGTGGAACCGGTGCAACCAATGCTACCGGTAATAACCGGTTGGATAATATTCAATTAAATGCAACAGCACCCAGCACTTTTGCTGTAACTTATAATGGCAATGGCAGCACAGGCGGTAGTGTTCCATCTGATGCCAGTAGCCCTTATTCTTCAGGAGCAACCGTAACAGTTAAAGCAAATACAGGAGCCCTTGTAAAGACAGGCTATACATTTGCAGGCTGGAATACAGCAGCAAACGGTAGTGGTACAAGCTATGCTGCTACCGGCAGTGTAACTTTTACAATGCCATCAAATGCTGTAACATTATTTGCACAATGGACAATTAATACTTACACAGTTACCTATGATGGAAATGGCAATGATGGTGGTACAGCACCAGTAGATGGCAGCAGCCCTTATAATTTTGGTTCTAATGTAACAGTGCTTGGCGCTGGCACTTTAACGCTTACTGGTTTTACATTTAATGGTTGGAACACAGTAGCAGGTGGAGGTGGAACCGCATATAGTGCAGGCGCAACTATTACCGGAATTGCAGCAAATACAACACTTTTTGCACAATGGATACCTGCAAATACTTACTCAGTTACTTACGATGGCAATACAAACTCAGGAGGAAGTGTGCCTGTTGATGGCAGCAGTCCTTACGCAAGTGGCGCAAATGTTACAGTGCTTAGTGAAGGCTCACTTGTAAAGACAGGATATAGTTTTGCCGGATGGAATACAGTAGCCGGTGGCGGTGGTACCGCCTATAGTTCCGGTGGTACTATAACGAATATTACAGCCAACACAACTTTGTTTGCACAATGGACAATCAATACCTATACAGTAACATACGATGGTAATGGCAGCGATGGCGGCTCAGTTCCTGTTGATGGAAGCAGTCCTTATAATTATAACTCAAATGTTACAGTACTTACTCAGGGTACATTAACCAGAACGAATTACAATTTTACCGGATGGAATACAGCAGCAAATGGAAGCGGTACAGCTTACAGTGCTGGTGGTACAATAACAGGCATTGCAGCTAACACAACTTTGTTTGCACAATGGGCAATTATTACATACACTGTAACTTATAATGGTAATACCAACACTGGTGGCACAGCACCTGTTGATGGCAGCAGTCCTTATGTTGTTGGCTCCAATGTAACAGTGCTGGCTGTAGGTACACTTGTAAAAACAGGTTACTCTTTTATAGGATGGAATACTCTTGCAAATGGTACAGGTACGCCTTACAGTGCCGGCGGAACTATCACTTCTATTGCTGCTAATACTACTTTGTTTGCGCAATGGACAATCAATACATACACCGTTACCTACGATGGAAATGGTAACACAGGTGGCACAGCACCAATAGATGGATTAAGCCCTTATAATTTTGGCTCAACAGTAACGGTATTGGCTAACACAGGAAGCCTGGTAAAAACCGGAGCTACTTTTGGTGGCTGGAATACAGTAGCCAACGGTACAGGCACCAATTACGCCGCCACTGGAAGCATTACCTTTACATTAGGTGCTGCTAACGTTATATTGTATGCCAAATGGCTGGTGCCATTATATGAAAGCTTTAGTTATACAGCTGCTGATAATATAGGAGGAAATACTGCAGCTTCCGGCACAACAAATAATAACTGGACTACACATAGTAACACACAGGTTGGTACTATCAGTGTAACATCAGGAAGTTTAAGCTACACTGGCCTACTGGCACCAACAGGAAATAAGGTAAGGCTTCCAGCTACTAATACAACTGTACCAAGGGATGTTAACCGTGCCGTTTCTATTTCAAACAGTTCTCCTGCTTATTATTCATTCCTGCTGAACGTTGCGGATAATACACAGTTAACTACAACCGGCGATTATTTTACCGGCTTTGGCGGAACAGCAGGTGCAACACTTACCGTATTGTATTCAAGGGTAAATATTAAGAGCGTTAATACAGGAGCCAATTACAGGCTGGGTATTACTAACAGCAGTGGTGGCACACCCACTGTTACTGACTTTGCAATCGATTTAAATTTTGGTACAACTTATCTTGTTGTTGTCAAACATGATTTTAATGGTGCATCCAATGATATTGCTTCTTTGTGGGTTAATCCAGGTTCTTTGGGTGGAACAGAATCTGCTGGCAGTGTTTCAAATAGCAGCGGTACCACAGGGCAGACAGCTTTTGCATCTGTATTCCTGAGAAACGGTAGTGCTACTCCAAAGGCAGATATTGATGAGATAAGGGTTGGTAATACATGGGCTGATGTTACTCCTGCGGTTACTTACCAATTAACAGTTTCAACTTCAACTGGCGGTACTATTACTGCACCAGCATCATCACCGGTAACAGTAAACCAGGGTGCTGCAACTACTATTACTGCAACTGCAAATGCCGGTTATGTATTTGCAGGCTGGACAGTAGAATCAGGAACAGCATCAATAGCCAATGCAGCACTTTTAAGTACAACAGTTACATTAAACTCCGGCGATGCCGCAATAAAAGCAAACTTTGTTCCCGATACATACACTATCACTGCAAGTGCTGGTGCCAATGGTTCTATTTCACCAAACGGTGCATCTGTATTTAATCCCGGCGATAACCAAACTTATACTATCACTCCAATATCTTCTCCATGCTATGATGTTGCTGATGTTTTGGTAGATGGAGTTTCTGTAGGTGCAGTTAAATCTTATACCTTTAGCAGTATTTCTGCTAACCATACAATCACTGTTTCTTTTGCTGCCAGTACATTTACACAATGGACAGGCACTGTAAATACAGACTGGAGCAATCCAGGTAACTGGACAAGTTGTGTTCCTAATGCCAGCCTGTATGTGTATGTGCCTGAAAACGGCAATGCAGGCGTAACACAACAACCCATTCTTACAGCCGATGCACAAACCGGTGATCTTGAATTAGGCGCTGGCGCAACGCTTACTATCGGCAGCAATACCCTTACCATTAATGGTGGTTTTGCAGATGATGGTGGTGCCTCTTTAATTGGCTCTCCAACTTCTAACCTTGTAATTGCAACCGGGTCTTCATTAAGTTCTGCATCAACAATTGTGTTGAAAAATTTAACTGTAAATGCTGGTACATTATCGCTGTCAAGTGCGGTGGATATTACAGGTGGTACAGCAGCAAATACTTCCGGAACAGTAACGGTTGCAAATGGTGCTTCAATTGAATCGAATGGTTTTTTAACGATTAAGTCAAACCAGTTTGGTACTGCAAGAGTGGCGGCTGGTGCTTTAGCAGGTAACTACATCACTGGTAATGTAACAGTAGAGCGTTACATTCCAAACAATGGTTTCCGTTCGTGGAGATTATTATCAGTACCAACATTTGGCAGTGGCCAAACGATCCGCCAGGCATGGCAGGACAATGGTTCTTCAACATCAAGCCCTACAGGCTTTGGTACACAGGTATCTGGCCCCGGCACATTGGCCGCCGTTCAGCTTGCAGGTTTGGATGATGTATCACAAAAAGCATCTATGCTGACATGGTCTGGATCTGCATGGGCTAATGTAACAAATACCAATATTGGGATAGCCAATAATAAAGCTTACTTCCTGTATGTTCGGGGCGATCGCAGCAAAGGTGTAACTGGCCTTACTGCCAATTCTTCTCCCACTACACTCCAGACAAAAGGAACGCTGTACCAGGGTGACGGCCTTGCTACACCAAGTATCGGTGCCAACAGCTTTGGCCTGGTAGGAAACCTCTATCCATCAGCCATAGACTTTGAAAAAATTAAACTTGCAGGTGGCCTTGGCGGCGGTGTAAAAGATCTTTTCTATATCTGGGATTCTAAAAAACTTACCAGCAGCCTGGGAGTATATCAAACCTTCAACAGTACTAACGGATACCTTTGCCCCATCAGTGGAGGAAGCTATACGCAAGGTGCAAAAAATGTAGCAATAGAAAGCGGCCAGGCCTTCCTGGTAGAAACAGGTGCCAGCGCCGGTACAGTAACTTTATCAGAAGGCGTTAAGATAAGTGGCACCAGTGGAACCTTAGGCCTGAGGCCAACTACGCCAGCCAGTATTTTGGTAAAAATAGACAGCAGGCTTTACCTTGCCAGTGGAGAAATGGCAGATGCTAACGTGGTGGTATTTGACAATGCTTATCCAAATGCAATAGGTAATGAAGATGCTTCCAAATTGTCTAACAGCGGTGAAAACTTCGCAATACAAAAAACTAATAAAACACTTGCGATAGAAGGCAGACAGGTAATCAACAGCAGCGATACCATCTTCTTCAATATGTGGAATATGAAACAACAGACTTACAAACTGGAATTTGTGCCAGCCAATATTGGCAACACTGCTTCAGGTGCTGAACTGCAAGATGCTTATCTGCACACAAGTGTACCGGTAAGTTTAGATGTAAACACTGCCGTAAACTTTACAGTAGATGCTAATGCAGGTTCTTTTGCAGCCAACAGGTTCCGTTTAGTGTTCAGACCTTCAGCGCCTTTGCCGGTTAGCTTTATCAGTGTAAGTGCCAACCGCACTAACGGTACTGTAAAAGTAGATTGGAAAGTAGCTGCAGAAAGAAACATCCGCAACTACGAAGTAGAGCGTTCATTGAATGGCACAAGCTTTACTGCAGTAGCTGCTATCGTTGCCAATGGCAACAGCAGTACTGATGTTATCTATACAATGACGGATGCAGCAGCACCGGCCACCGCTGTTTATTACAGGGTGAAGAGCAATGCTGTTAGCGGAGAAATTAAATACAGCAGTATTGTAAAAGTAAATGCCGGCAATGTGAAACCAGGATTTGCTATTTCACCTAACCCTGCTGAAGGAGGAGTTGTAAACTTACAATTTACCAACCAGCCAGAAGGTAGGTACAGTGTGAATATAGTGAGTACGCTTGGTCAAACTTTGCTGAGCAATACCCTTACACATGCAGGTGGCAGCAGCACCCAGTTGCTGAACTTACCTGAAGGCATAGCCCGTGGTACTTACCAGGTAGAGATCATTGCTCCTGATAATACAAGAACCACACAAAAATTGCTGCTGAATAATAAATAATCAGCAATCAGGTTTTAAAAAATATAAATAATCAAAGAGCCATCCCGTAAGAGATGGCTCTTTGTTATTAATGAAATAAAATATTTTCCGGCAACTTTTTTTTACAGGTATTTATATCAGCAATAATGATGAGTATGTTATTGAAGTAGTACTGATAAGTATTAGATTTGAAAAAATAAAAGCTTGTGAAAAAATTACTGGTACTTTTTATAGCCGCTTCTTTTTTAATGACCGGCTGTAACGATAAAAAAAATAATGCGGCAGAAAAAATGACTGCTGCTGACAGTATCAAACAGGCCAACCAGGTTTACACCAAACAGCTGGTTGACCTGAAAGACACAAAAAATATTGCCGATCTGCTTTGCCAGGGATGGGAGTTGGAAGATGACATGGATGCCATCACAAATAACAGCTCCTCAATGGGGATGCAGCCTTTCAGGAGTTTTTATTTTGCTGCCGATTTTACTTTTGTAAAGAACCCTCGAAATGCAATCCAATTTGGCCATTGGGTGTATAACGATGCAGCCAAAACCATTACACTCAATTATCAAGATGGCGGTAAAGATGTTTATAAGATCGCAGCTATTTCGGCTACCGAACTGATTGTAATCAACAGCGGCATTCAAAGCATTACCAAATTAAAATTCATGTCAAAAGGTAAGCGGTACAGCAACAAAACAGAAGACCCTTATTATACCAGCAACAATGAATGGAGGGTGGCTCCTAAAAAAGCAGAAAGCGATTCACTGATCCGTAAGCGGATGAAAGACTGCCTGCATTTTTATATTTTATATTACCGTGATAACCTTGCAAAGGAAGATAAAGTGATTTCTTTTTATGGATTTCCTACCTGCCTGAAATGGTATGCCGGCGGTATTTTTATGGTAAAAGAATCAGAATTGACTGACAACTGGTTTCAATGTTTTTATAACAAAGACCAGGCGATGAAAGCATACAAAATGATGGAAGGCATCGTTGGTAAAAAATATAAATGGCCCAAAGAAAACATAGGCTGGGTAAAAAAAAACCTGCTGGTATTGGAGCAGATGCAGGATAAGTTGTAGGGTTGTAAGCTGGTTTCAAGTTGAACAGTTTTACTTGAAGATCGTTTTTCCATGGCAACACTGCAAAGCCCGGCGTGGAGACTCGCCTTGGAACTTTTTAATTTTAAGGGAGCTCCGGAGCAGAATAAATCAACAACGAAAAAATTTTTCTCACCATATTCCCTTGCAACGTTTTCTATTAAAAAATACAATACAAAGTAAACCTTGCTGCAAGGAAAGCTTCGGGAACGATTTCGTATTTTTTACTGCTGGTTGAATGTATTTTACGGAAATTGAAGTTTAAATATTGTGATTGCAGTATTTATTTTACAAAGTACAGTTAACAGTTCTATTGCGAATATGAAAAAGACAATCCTCTTCTTGTTGGTTTCTGCATTTTATTTGTGTAGTGTACCTGCACAACAACCTGCTTTCCCCGGGGCTGAAGGATATGGTAAATATACAACCGGCGGCCGTGGCGGTAAAGTGGCTGCAGTAACCAATCTGAATGACACCGGTGTGGGAAGTTTACGATGGGCACTGGATCAGTATGTGGATACTGTTTATGTGTACAAGGATGCTGCTAATCCGCAGTTTCCAATTACTATGTATCAGCCCCTCACTGTTGTTTTCAAAGTGTCGGGTATTATTGAGTTAAAATCGGAGCTGAGAATCAGGCGGGATAATTTAACCATTGCCGGACAAACAGCACCTTGTGACGGCATTTGTATAAAAGCGAAATCGGTGCTGCTGAATGGTGCCACCACTTCGCAATTGTTTTATCTTGGCCCAAGAAGAAAAAATGTAATTGTACGTTACCTGCGGTTCAGGCCGGGAATACCATTGGATACTGCCGGTGTACCTACCAGCAGTTATGTTACCTATGGGCTTGATGTGGAGAATTATGAAAATGTAATCATTGACCATTGCTCCATCAGCTGGGCCAACGAAGAATGTCTTGCAATTTATGATAACAAAAACACCACCGTGCAATGGTGCATTGTAAACGAAGGACTGTACAATGCATATCATATCAAAGGCCTGCGGGGATACGGCGGTGTTTGGGGCGGACAGTATGCATCTTATCAGCACAACCTTATTGCACATCAAAACAACCGGACACCACGCTGGAATGGAGCCAGGGCACATGATACTATTGCATTGGTTGATTACCGAAATTATGTAAATTATAACTGGGCAACATCCAGTGCTCCTTATGGCGGGGATGTAGAAATAAACGGGGGTATTGCAAGATTGAATTTGATGAATAATTATTACAAACCCGGTCCTGCAACACCCAGTACGCATAAATTGGTACGTCCAGATTATTCTGCAAATGCTGCAGGAGCAGGGCGTTTTCATGTGGAAGGAAATATTATAGAAGGTGATGCGGCACGTACTGCCGACAACTGGCTGGCGGTTGATTTTTCTCTGATACCTGCAGCCAGCAGAGACTCATCAAGATCGGATACTGTTTTTACCATTGCACACCCTATCAATATGCTGGGCACACAAAATGCTTATGATACTGTACTGCAGGAAGCAGGTGCTGTACTGCCCCGAAGAGACACCGTGGATTTACGAATTGTAAATGAAGTAAAAACCAGAACAGCAAGCGGTACCGGTTCTTCCAATAAGCCCGGTATCATTGATTCACCTGCGGCAGTAGGTGGCTGGCCTTTGTATGCAGCATGCACAGGGCCCGATGATTCTGACAATGACGGGATGCCCGATGACTGGGAATTTGAAAATGGCTTGAATCCATATTTTGCTGATGACAGGAATACCATTGGCAGCGATGGTTATACCATGCTTGAAAAATATTTGAATAATCTTGTTCCCAATACCGTTATAAGAAAAGGATGCCAGGGTGCAGGTACTTTTCAATTTATAGCTGATTTAAGCGGAACCAGTTACCAGTGGGAAGAAAACCAGGGCAATGGTTTTGTTACAATAAACGGGCAAACAGATTCAGTGCTGAATTTACAGCTGCCATCATCATCATACGGCTACCAGTACCGGTGCCGGGTAAATGCTAACAGGTACAGCAGTATTTTTAAAGTAAAGTTTGAAAATACATGGACAGGTACTACTGATTCAGCTTGGGAAACAGCCTCCAACTGGAATTGCAATCAGGTGCCGGACGCATATACAGATGTGATGATTAATAATGGTGCCGTTATTGTCAACAGCAATGCTTATTGCCGCAGTTTAAGGGTGCTGTCTCCGGCTGCAGCAGTAACAGTAAATCCAGAATTTAATATAACCATTACGCACTAAAAAAAGTCCGTTAGATAAAATAATGCGAAAAAAATGACTAATGAAACATGCGGAACGGAAAAGGCTTGGCGATGGGCTGGACATTTTAACGTTCAGCCCCGAATCAAAGCCCAATTAACAAAACCGCTGCTGGAGCATGACAACGTCCATAAGTGTTCGAAACCTTTGATGATTTAATTTTGTCCAATGAAAGTTGGAGAATTATTAAAACTGATACCACCTGAAACCTTTGCTGACCTTGCCAATGAGACAAATGTAGATTTTCAAGTAAAGAAACTATCAGGAGAGGTAATGTTTAAGCTGATTTTATTTTCTATGCTGGGTTCAGAGAAGCTTAGCTTGAGGGTGATGGAAACATACTTGCAATCTGCCAAGTTCAAATCGTTTGCTCAATTTTATATTTTGGATGGCAAGTATAATTCAATAAGGTATCACATTTATACTATCAACGCTTCTTATTTTAAAAAGCTTTTTGAGAAAATATTTTGTATTTATAATAAAGCGCTTAAAGAGAAAAAGCCTTATCAAAAACAGATCGTACTTACGTTGGACTGGCTGCCAAACTTTTTTCGGAAGGCATGAAGAACAGCAATAAAGTGACGGATAAGCGATTTGTAAAATACAGTGCTAACTTGAAAGGAAGTATTCCTTCCTCAGTTAAAATATTTACAGATCATTCGTATGTAAGTGATGAACTTGCAATGGCTGAATTAATAAATGATGCAGATTGTATAGAAGGCAATATGGTTGTTTTTGATAGAGGTTTTCAGTCACGCAATTCGTTTGATAAGTTTTCAGCAAAGCACAAATCGTTTATAACCGATGCCAATCCTACCCTAAGATGTAAGGTTGTTTCACAAAATAAAATAAATCCAAAACCAGTTAATAGTTCTGTTTCTATTACCAGTGACGAAGTTGGTTTGTTGATTAATAAAAAGGAAAAGTATACTCAATGCCAGTACAGGGTGATAAAGGGAACGATAGATGACAGTGGTGATAAGATATATTTTATCACTAATATACTTAAAGAAGATATTTATCTAATTGCAGCATGGTACAGACAAAGGTGGGAAATAGAAGTATTTTTTAAGTTTATAAAACAACATTTAAATGTAAAAAACCTGGTGTCAAGGGATGAGAATGGCATGAAGGTGATGATCCTGCAAGAGCAGAATATCTGTTCAATTCAGGCTAAAAGGTTTCGAACACTTATGGTCATAGACCTATACCAGTGATGTTTTAAGAGTCATTGTTTATTAGCACTACTTCTCCCAAACAATCTTCTCACTCAAAGCAATTTTTCTTTTGCCTTCAACCTGCTCATCTGTTTTGCCCAAAAAAAGGATGCCTAATATTTCATCCTGCTCATTCAATTGAAAATGATTTTTCATGGCAGGGGTAAGGGTCATTCCCCCGGTGCTCCAAAGTGTTGCTATATCCAACGCTGCTGCTCCTAATAATATATTTTGCACAGCACAGGAAGCGGCTGCTATTTCTTCTATAGCTGGTATTTTTTCATTGCTGCGTTTCATCATGCACACAATTAAATGCGATGATGTTTCACCATTCGCAATGATGCTGTCAAACTTGCCCTGCATAAATTTTTCTGCTGCTGTAAGCTGCTGGTAAAGCAGTGCATGGAGCCTGCTGAAGGCGTTTACTTTTTTACCTGCATACACCACAAAACGCCAGGGCTCAGAAAAAGTATGGGTGGGTGCCCAGTCGGCCAGTTCGAGTAACTGTTCAATTAGTTCGTCTGGAATTTTATTACCATTGAACAGGGCTGGTTTTATGCTTCTTCTTTTTTTAATGATACCGGATAAAATGGAAAAATCGTTGTTCATATTTTGATGTTGTGCTGCAAAGTAAAAGGAATACCAACCAATAGATTTACGGTTGAGGATATTTATTCCTTTATTATCAGCACCGTCTCCTGGTCACGGCATTGTGAGATAGCAAGAACCTTGGCGGGAATAAAATTTATAAAGTTGTAAATTAAAACAACCCTTTCTGCAAGGATTACTATTTAGTAAGAATCATTTGTTTACTGTCAACTAAATTTCCATTTACATACAGTGAATATTGATAAGCACCGGCTGGCAAAGTATTGGCATTTATTTCTACCAATCCATTCGCTGCTTTTAGTGGTATTCTTTTTAAATTGTTTCCCTGTTTATCAGTTACTACTATTTCGGCAGATGATATATTTTCGGGTAAACTGTAGCTGATGTTTGTATTGCTGGTAAAAGGATTGGGCGCATTTTGCTGAAGTGTTGCAGCAGTAAGATTTATATTTTCTTTAATGATGCTGCCTTCTTTGCTCATCATTATTGCTTTCAGTTCTGCGATTTCTTTTTTCATTTCTTCATTTTGCTGAGCCAGCTCCTGTACCGCTTTTACCAATGGCACCACCAGTTTTTCATAAGAGATGCTGTAGTTATCTTCATTATTTACCGGCACATGCACACCATTAAAAACATACCCGGCTTTTTTTGCAGCTTCGGCAACTTCCTGTGCAATAAAACCTGTTTGTGAAATACTGCTGGTTTTTGAACTCAATTTTTTCAGGGCTTCTTTACGTTTGGCTTTCACACTGTCGGAGAAACGCTGGCTTAAAAAATCATCAAATTTAGCGGCATCAAAATTATACATCACCGGCCTTAATAATTTAATAAAAGGCAATCCTACCACTGTTTCTTTTATATTGTTTTTAAACCTGCCGTCGGATGTTGTCCAAGAGCCTGCGGCAGATTCCACAACGGTTACATTTACATCTCCCAACCGGATTTTGTTACTGCTGTTTACAATACTGTTGGCTCCAACAGCAGTGGCATTGGTCAGGCCTTCGGTTGCCACATCACTGTAGGCACCCATCGCTGTATTGTATCCACCCACGGTATTGTTATTTAATGTTGCTGTACCAAATCCGGCATTATAAGAGCCAGTGCTGTTATTAAATAAAGCAAAAAAACCATTGGCAGCATTGTAACTGGCTTCCGGCACTGCAATTGGATTGGGTACTGCTCCGTTATTAAGCAGTGCGCCGTTGCCTACTGCAGTATTGCCATATCCGCTTACATTATAATACAGCGTACCATTTCCGATAGAAGTATTTTCAATGCCATCTACATTGGAATACAATGCATTTTCTCCGATGGCACTGTTGTCGTAACCGGCTGTATTTGAAAGGAGCGAATGGCTTCCGTAAACCGTATTGGAAAACCCGGTGGTATTATTATACAATGCCTGAAGCCCAACTGCAATATTAGTACTGATGCCGCCACCACCAATGCCTACCGTTAGTCCATTGATATTTGCATCGCCGCCGGCTACTTCCAGTTTAGCAGTAGGGCTATTAGTGCCAATACCAATATTGCCGGAATTGTAATAAAGAGCCTTGCCGTTACTAGCCCATTGATTAAGGCTGTATGTGCTGGATGCTATTGTAAAATCAGGATAAGTTCCTGAAATGGATATGCCGGTACCTGCCGTTAAGTGTACTATTTTATCGGGAAGGGTATTGGTAATAATATTTGAACTGATGTCAATACCGGTACCTGCTGTGTAAGGTGAAAAGGCAGTTGTTTGAATACTGCCATTGGCAAAAACCAAATTAGAAAGATAAATATTCTTCCATCTTAATGAGGCACTGCCAAGATTATAGGTATTGCCTGCACGGGCTAATAAACTGGTATTAATAGCCGTAGGTGCAGTTAAATTAGAAAGAAAACGATTGGCATTTGGCTGTGCTGCCGCAGTTTGAAAAATTGTAATGAATGCAATAATGAATTGAAGGGGGTATTTAATTTTCATGTTGAACAGTTTTATTAGTAATGAATCATCATTCATCTTTGGATTTGAAGATGATCCGGCTGTATTTGTGCAAATAGCAAGCCTGTGGGTATTTTAAATAAAAATCACTTTGTTATCGCTGCATTTTAAAATGCTGCAATTGCACAGAAGGGTTGATAATATTGTTGAAATGGTTCGGAAGAAGAAGTACTTCATTGGTTCTCTACGGGAAATACCTGTCGGTTTAAATAATGTGGACATTGAACCGGCAGTTATTATTTTGAAAAAATAATTATTTAAAAGATTAAGCCTTCCTACTAATTTTTTTTATTTTTGTGATTGTGGCAAAAATATTCTACAGTTATTCCCACCTGCCGCAAATATTCCCATTTATTGTTGAATGCTGCGGCGAAGAAATAAAAGATTTTAAAAAATACAAATAGCATCAGTGAATATGTTTGGTATGGGCACGAGCCAAGCCTTAGCATTACACGAACTATGATATTTATCAGCTATTGTATGTGGCATTATCATATTTACCTGCAACACACAGGAGTAGCTTTACTAAAAGTTATTACTATGTATTCACACAACATTAAAATAAAACAGTCAGGGGTTGGCGTTACATTAAAATGGACGCCCATTTTTATTATGCTTGTATTTGCCGGTTTCATTGCATCAGCACAATCAAAGGATGGAAAATGGGAGCCGCCTAAAGAAGCTGATAAAATAAAAAATCCTGTTGCAACAGATGCTGACGGAATGAAATATGCAAAGGAAACGTACACAACTTTCTGCACTCCCTGCCATGGCAGCAAAGGGAAGGGCGATGGCGTGGCAGCAGCAGGATTAGCAGTAAAACCTGCAGACCACTCTTCTTTAGTTGTACAGCGTCAAACAGACGGTGCCATATTTTGGGAAATGACTGAAGGGCATAATCCTATGCCGGCTTACAAAACAGCTTTTACAGAAAAACAACGCTGGCAATTAGTGAACTATATAAGAACACTGGCAGCAAAACCTAAACATTAAATAATAAATTATGAGAAAGCTAATCACTATTGCTATGCTGCTTACCTGCGGCATTGCACAATCGCAGGATTCAGTAACATCCAAACCTTCTCCTGGTTCAAACAAATTTATTGTGTATGGAAATGCAGAGATGACTTACATAAATAATAAAGATGCAAAGAACTTTGGCGAAGTAAATTTTAAGCCAATATTACTGTGGCGCATAAGTCCTAAACTTTTTGTGGAGGCAGAAATAGAAATTGAAACTGGTGGCGGCAGTGCAGAGCTTGTTCTGGAGTATGCCAATATGTGCTATATGGTAAACCCTAATCTAATTATACATGCAGGAAGGTTCTTGCCAAAGTTTGGTGCTTACAGGGGCAGGCTTGCCGAAGGTTTTATGAACCGCTTTGCTTCTAATCCCACAGGGTTTGGTGATGGAGGAATCGGTGCTTCTATAGAAACAGGAGCTGGTATTTTAGGGTCATTACCTTTTGGCGATGTAAAAGTTTTATACGATTTGTATGCTGTTAATGGTCCTCAGTTGCTTACAAACGCTGATGAGGCAGGGCAATTTGAATATGAAGGGTATGTTTCAAACAATAACAGCCTTGCTTTGGGCGGACGCATAGGAATTATTCCTTTGTCGAAATCAAATTTGGAACTTGGTTTTTCATTTCAGCACAAAGCAAGCACAGGTGACCTGGGAACGGCGAATGAAAAGGTGAGCCTTTCAATGATGGCGTTTGATTGTAATTATTATGAAAATATCACTGCGATAAAAAGCACGTTAAGAATTACCGGCGAACTGCGGCATCAAAAAGTGGGAGATAATGCAGTGTATGAAGAATTGGCAAAACCCAGTTTTAAAAACTCACCTACTGCATGGTACTTAGGAGCCAGCATCCGTCCATCACTGGTGGATAATAATTTTTTCAGGAACCTTGAGTTTGCTTATCGTTATTCCAGTTATAAAAGGCCAACTGATGCACCGTGGGGCGGCTCTGATTTAACCTCCAGTGAATTTGCAATTGATTACTGGCTTCACTGGAACAGCATGGTAAAATTATCTTACCAGTCTAAAAAAGAAGAGCCTAAAACATTTTATGCTTCTGTTGTTTTTGGTTTTTAAATTTAAAAAAACATTTTATGAAAAAGATATTGATAATAATTTCCATCGGCTGTTTTATAATATTGTCAGGGATGTTAATTACAGGTTGTTATACCTCTGCAAAAGCCTCCGCTAAATCTGGTGCCCAATTGTGGGCAGAAAACTGCAACCGCTGTCATAACGCTCCCGGTCCTGGCGAATTTAATAATGATAACTGGGATATCGTTGGCACACACATGCAGGTAAGGGCTAATATTACCACTGATGAAATAGAAAAGATTACAGCATTTCTTAAAAGTGCCAATCAGTAAAACGGTAGTTTTGCTATTGTTGGTTTTGGTAATAAAAAAACTATCCTGGTGTGATGCCGGGATAGTTTTTTTATTTAAACTTCTTTTGCGGTTAGCACAAAATATAGGCTCTGCTGATGCCTAATGGATAATTATTAGTAATTAAAAAATTAGTCTGTTAGCTGCCAGGTGACTGCCTAAAGGATTTACAAGGTCCATTTTTTTTCAACTTTATTCAACAGCGTAGTTACCACCGACAGCAATAAGCCAAAAATAAATGCCCAGCCAAAACCATCTATCCTAATGCCGGAAACAAATTTATCTGCCAGCATGATAATGATCACGTTGATAACTAACAAAAAAAGTCCTAAAGTAATAATGGTAAGCGGAAGAGTCACTAAGATTATCAGCGGCTTCACAATAAAATTAAGTACCGCTAATACCAGCGCAAAAATAATTGCCGTGCTGATAGAGTTGATGGACACGTACGGCGATAATACTTTAGAAAGTATAAACACTGCAACGGCTGTAATTAGAATATTAATAACGAATCTCATAATTATTTTTTTAGTAAGTTATTGTTTAATATTTAATACTCCTAATTACTCAACACGTCAGGCAATTGTTGTTACAGGGTTTATATTCACGCCAACTCAAATCTGCGTTAGGGTTTTAAATGCAGTTGTGCCTGCAGCCAGCCTGTTGAATATCCATAAAGCAAAAGAGCCAGGATAACAACAACAATGATTACCGCAATGATACTGCCAGATCCTTTTTGTTTTGGAGAAATAGGATAACCATTGCTGCTGAGCCGCTCAGCAGCAACAACTGTTTTCGCTTTAATGAGTTTCCCTGCATACCTGGAAGTAAACAGGTCTATTTCAGACTGATTATTTACCAACTGTTCGGCTAAAAAAATTTCATTATTATCTACCAGATCATATGCCTGTATAATAGCAGGCAGATCTTCTTTTCTAAAATCCATTTGTGGTAAGTTTAAATTTGTAAAAACTAATAAGTGCAATAACACTGCCAATGAAAAAGTACACGGAGAGTGCCTTTTTTCTGGAGGATACCCTTTATGGTTTTACTTATTTGGGGAATAATTTCTACTTTCCTTCTATTGGCGCAGGGATGCTTTTGAGCTGTACAGCAAAAAGAGCTATTAGTTTAAGTATTTAACTCCCAGCACATAAGAAGGATTTAATGTATCGTCAATTTTGCTATGCCATCCGAATTGATTCTTACGAATGGTCAATTTTGCTTATGGTTTCCGAAGGATTTTTATACTGCGACTAATGTTGGCACTCACAATTGTGGATTGGGTTTACGAACGAATGAAGGAACACCCACGACAATGAAATAATAAAGCCCCATCACCGGGGCTTTATTATTAAAAAAATATTGTTTCCTTATTGAATCGTAAGCACTCCCGGCACTACTAAATTTTTCCCAGTCATCACTGTAAGGGTAGCTCCCAGCGATATGTGCTGAGTTACGTTTAAAATACATTGCCCGCCCACGGTATGATTGATCACAATCGAACTGTTGGCCGGCAGGGTTGCCGGAGGTATGGTATTGCTGCTCCAGTTGGAAGCTACATTCCAGTTACCATTGCCGGTAAAAGTATAAGTAGTTGCCAATGGTGTGGAAGTAAGAACACAATTGGTGCCGGTGGAGTTAAAGTTAAGTCCCCAGCCGGTAAGGTTGCCGCCATATCCGGTAAAATTATCTTTCACTCTTAATGTCCACACACCAGTGCTGTTTTGCCCGTTAAATGCCGATAGCGGATTTTGTGGTGTTACGGTTACCGCACCTGTTGGCGGACAAGGCAGGGAAGTGGTACTAGCCTGATCATCGAGGTTAAGATCAAAATCTGCATAACCATTACAGGGACTGTTCAGTATCACTACTGAAGTATTATTTGGACTGATGAGTGTAAAAGTAAGATCGTTTACATAACTGTGGTCGCCCATTAAACCAATTACATTCACATCGGTAATTACAACGCCTGCCGCAGCAGGAATGGTAATAGTGGAATTAATTGTGGGAGTGCCACTTGCCGAAATTGCCAAGGGCACATTGGTACTTGTTTTGCAACTGTTGAGGGCAGTTTTAAAACGGTTGGGTATGGCAGATGCAGTACCTGTTCCACAGCTGTTAGTACTTTTTACACGCCAATAATAAATGCTGTTCTCAGCCAATGGAGTAATTAATGTAACGGGCAGGGTAGTGATGCCTGGAACAGTTTGTACAATGGCTGCAAAATCACTGGTAGTGGATATTTCAAGTGTGTAAGACAAAGTACCCGATACGGGAGTCCAGTTAAATGACGGTGTTGTTGATTGCCCGATGGCATCATTTGCCGGAGCAGTAAGGGATGTTGGTGCTGCACCTCCGGTGCCCACTACAAATAATATATCTCTTGTTTTGGTAACAGCACCTGCCATACCGGTTACCCTTACAGTATAAGTGCCTGCGGCAAGGCTTCCGGTATTGTTAAGGGTAACAGTAGTACTGCTGCCGGGTGCAAGAGAGCTGCTACCAAAACTTAAGGTAGTGCCTGCAGGATTTAAACTTGCCGACAATGTAATGGTAGTGGCAAAACCTGCAAGTGCAGCAGTCTTTAAAGTAGCTGTACCGCTGGTGGCAGCGCATACGGCCACCAAATCAGGGTTGTTGAATACAAAGGTGGAAGTAGGTGATGTCTGTATCCTGAAATTAGCATTAGAAAAATCATAAAACACATTACCAACTGCCATTACCCTGATGCGGCAAGTGGTACTTACATTGTTAGGTACCTGTATTTCTTCGGTGCCATCATTTGCAGTGCTGGCAAGTATCGTAATGGGAAAAGTAGTACCACCATCAGTAGATAACTGGATAGTTACATTGGCACAGCTAATGGGTGCTGCTGCTGTGCCGGCTGGGTTCCAGGTAATGGTTTGAAACTCATTTACATTCCAGATAATACCGGAAGCATTGGGGTAGGTAACCACAAATGGGCCTGTGCCTGCAGCCGTGGTAATAGCATTTTGAGCATAGCATACACCGCCACCGGCCGCCTTATTATCCCTGGCAGTTAGCCTGAAATGCATAACTCGGGCATAGCCTGGCAATATCTCTCCAATGATAACAGTATTATTTATTTGGCTGGATAATTTTGGAAAATATCTTACCGGTGTGGTTACCGGCATAAAAGATCTGAACAATGGGGCATTGCCTGATGGAGCATTCCATACAGTTCCAGGGCCGCCTACATCCACCTGTTCCCAGCAATAAGTTAATGCATCTCCATTAACGTCAGTAGCACTGCCGGTAAGTACAAATGGTGTTGATAACGGGATAGTATAATTTGCCCCAGCATTTACTACTGGTGCTGCATTGCCGGTACTGGTTGTTACCGCACAACTGTTACCCGTGCTGTTGATTGAATACTGTGTTATCTGGTCAAAACTAATGGCATGAAATTGTGCATCACTGTGCTGTTGCAGATCGTCTGTATCACAAATACCAGCATAAGCCATAATGGTACTGCCGCTGCCTGGTTCTGCATTGGCAGTTGATGACCGGTTACCGCCGCCGCAAAAACCCTGTTCTGAATTAAATGTATGTTCTCCACCAAATTCATGGCCCATTTCATGTGCCACATAATCTATATCATAAGCATCACCCACCGGTAGTGGAGAACCCGTAATGCCACTGGCTTTTTGCCCAGCAGTGCACACTACACCAAGCCCGGCCAAACCACCACCACCTGTACTGAATGAGTGGCCGATATCATAGTTAGCATTGCCGATAGCACTGTCAATTATTCGCTGGCTTTCATCAATAAGTGTGGTACTGTTGTTATTGCCCAAAAAAGGATCAGTAGCCGGATCAGTAAAGATCACTTTGTTTTCAGTGGCTATTAATGTTAGCCTGATAGACAGTTCTTTTTCATACACACCATTTACCCGGTTTATGGTCAATACAATTTTTGCCAATGTTTGTGCTACTGTGGGGAAAGTAAGCCCGGTGGCAGCAACAGCATATTCGCCTGTGCAGGCTACAGCCAGCCTGTAAGTACGCAATTGTGTGCCTACACATGCACCTGCCAGTACATTATTAGGGCTGGTTTTTGCTGCAGCATTTTTGGGATATTTTATTGGCGGCAGTTCTGTGAATTTGTCTTTTTTTTTGAAGTCTGCTTTGTAATAAGAGATATAATTGATTACTGTTTTTTGATCGTAAGGATCAAAAAATATACTGCCACTGATGGGAGACAGAATCATGGCATGAAAACCAAATTCTGTCCAGTCTAATTTGATGGTGGCGGTAGGGTCATCTATTCCCTGGCCGGTAAAAGTTTTTAGCTCAGGATAAGCAGCAGCCAGTGCTGGTGCCATCACCGAACTTTCCCATACATGAAATTTTGCCATCTTTCCGTCAGGCATTGGTATCAATAATACCGGGGTATTATTGCGGCCGTTCAATATGTTTTTTTCCGTTGGGAGTAAACGTAAGAAAGCTAATAAACCGGCAGTGTCCAGTTGTACTGTGCGAAATTTATCTGGGATGATAACCCTTTTTTGATCCGATTTTTTTACAGCACTTTCTGCTACATCGGTAAAATAATTCTGCTGTGCCGATGCACCCAGGAAAGTAAAAGACAAAAGCATAAAGGAAAAAATCCTGGTAAAAATAAATCTCATTGGTAATTTAATTTAATGAAATGGCAATGCCGATCGGTAAAAATACTAAAAAGACAGTAATAGAAAATCAATACAATTGTTAACGGTTTTTAGGCTGATAGCAGGCAATAATTATACCGGTATTTGCTTAGCTCAGGTGTTGAAAATTCTTTGCAATGATTCGTTTATTTGCTTTGCCCGGTTGTATATCATAAAGTGGCCACCACCATCTACAGTGTAATTTGGCCTTATCTTTTTGATGGGGAATATCCTGTCTGCTGTGCCGTGAATATGAAAGAGATGCTGCGGCTGCCAGTCATTTTTCCAATTCAGTATTTGGTTGATGGCCCAGTTTAAATAAAATGGTTCTACATTTTTTCTGTACCGGCCCACCATTTCTTTTTCTTCTGCATTGGTAACTCCCATGTTGTAATTCTCCAGTGGTTCCAGTATTTTGTATGGCCGAAGTGGTATTACTTTATTTAGTTTTAGTTTGCCTGCACCCTTCATCCACAGAGGCATTTCTTTGTACGATTTTACACTGGAGATCAATATCAGCTTATCTACAGGCAACAGTTTGGCAATTTCAATGGCCATCATCCCGCCAAACGAAAGCCCCATCAACACCGGCTTTTCATCTGTAATGTATTTACTCATCCGTTTGGCATACACTTCAATGGCTTCATCTTTTTCTGGTTTCATCCAGGGGATATGCAGCAGTTGGTATCCATCCACTTTTATCCGGGCAAAAATCTTTTCATCCGAACCAAGGCCGCTGATGCAATAGATTTTTTTCATTTGATGAGTGGGGTTATCATACAAAGTTTTTTGTTGAAAAATGAATGTTTTTTCAGTTGCAAAAAAACATTCAATATTCAATACTCAGCATTGCGTTCTTGTAAACACTAGCTTCTTGGCAGCACATAAGTACTCACATCGTCCTTTGTAATATTTTTACCCGATAAAATAATCAGGCGTTCCACCACATTTCTCAGCTCACGGATATTGCCCGTCCAGTTGTAGTTGGTTAATAATTCCATGGCATCTTTATCAATCATCTTTTTAGGCTGGCCATATTCTGCTGCAATTCTTTCTAAATAAAAATCCACCAGGTCGGGCACATCTTCCCTGCGTTCGTTGAGTGAGGGAACATGAATGATGATCACTCCCAGGCGGTGATACAGATCGAGGCGGAAATTTTTATCTTCCACTTCTTTCAGCAGGTCTTTGTTGGTGGCGGCTACCACTCTTACATCTACAGTAATGTCTTTATCAGCACCCACCCTGGTGATCTTTGCTTCCTGCAATGCCCTTAATACTTTGGCCTGTGCACCCAGGCTCATGTCACCAATTTCATCCAAAAATAAAGTACCTCCATTAGCCTGTTCAAACTTACCAATGCGTTGTTTGATGGCCGAGGTAAAAGAACCTTTTTCATGGCCAAATAATTCGCTCTCTATCAACTCGCCGGGAATGGCAGCACAGTTTACTTCCACCATTGGGCCAGTATTGCGGTTGCTTTTTTCATGTATCCATCTTGCCACCAATTCTTTGCCCACACCATTTTCGCCGGTTATCAAAACCCTTGCATCGGTAGGTGCTACTTTTTCAATGGTATCTTTTATTTTTTTGATGGCATTGCTGTTACCCACCATATCCTGCACCCGGCTTACTTTTCTTTTCAGCACTTTGGTTTCTGTTACCAGTGTTTGCTTATCCATTGCATTTCGCAGTGTAATAAGTAAGCGGTTAAGGTCTGGTGGTTTGCTGATATAATCAAAGGCACCTTTCTTTACCGCTTCCACTGCAGTTTCAATATTGCCATGACCGCTGATGACAATGATGGGCACATCGCCATTGATCTCTTTTGCTTTTTCTAAAAATTCAATACCATCCATTTTGGGCATCTTGATATCACACAAAACAACATCGTAAGTAGTACCGGAAAATTTTTTTAACCCTTCTTCACCGTCGGCGGCCTCATCAATTTTATAGCCTTCATAACTCAGGATTTCTGATAGTGTTTTACGGATTGCTTTTTCGTCATCAATAATTAAAATACTTGCCATAGGTTTTATTTAACACTTTGTTTGTAGGAAGAAGCTGCAATATTGCATCTGTCAAAACTGTCATCAAAAATAATGATTTATGCAGTCTAAAACGTTCTTTACCTTTTTGTTGCTGATCAGTATTTCCTGTAATACCAAAAGCAATAACACCCCCACTCAAGGATCCACTTACAAAACTCAGCATCAGCTAAAGGAAGACATCAATCCTTATCCCAGTATTGCTGCCATACCTTTGCCGGCAGGTTATAAACGAATAGAAACTATCGGCAATTCTTTTGCTGCCTGGCTGCTGCAGGTAAATTTAAAAAAAGATAAAACAGTGTATCTTTTTAATGGAGACAGGAAAATCAATCAAAGTGCACAGTTTGCCGTGCTTGATATTTCTACCGGCGATAAAGATTAGCAACAATGTGCTGATGCAGTAATGCGGCTTAGAGCAGAGTATTTATTTGCTGCTAAAAAATTCGACAGCATTCTTTTTACAGACAATGAAGGCAAGGCATATCATTTTACTGAACCTTATAACAGCAGCCATCTGCATACCTATTTGCAAACTGTTTTTGGTATGTGTGGCTATGCATCTTTGTCCAAACAATTGCATCCGGCAGATATAAAAAATATGCAGGCAGGTGATGTGTTTATCCGTGGCGGTTTTCCCGGCCATGCAGTGATAGTGATGGATGTGGCAATTAATGAAACCGGTAAAAAAATTTTTCTGTTGGCGCAGAGTTATATGCCTGCACAGGATATACATGTACTGCTCAATCGGCTGAATACAACTTTATCACCCTGGTATGATGATGCAGGCGAAACAAAAATTTACACGCCTGAATATGTATTTGCTAAAAATGAATTGAAGCGTTGGTAGTGGTATACTTATTAATTGTCAATTGTGAACTGTTAATGGTGAATTGTCAATGCTTTTACTATGATGCTGTTTACTTCGCTTTTTCAGAATTAATTTTTAAGTCGGGTAACACAGACGCAAGCAGCATCAGCAATGTAGCGGCCATCATTATCCAAATGCCTGCTTTTTTTTCGGGGCAGAAAGTATTGTAGCAGGAAGTAAAAAGGATATAACTTTTAATGGCATATCCCACCCCTAAAGCACACACGAACATGTTGGTTCGTTTAGCCCAAATTTTTGGCAGGTACATTAAAATAAAAGCAATCACCGCAATAAGGCAAAGAAATTTGCCGGGCCGGCCATATTGATTTTGAAAAGAATAAAAACCTGTGAAAGTTTCTTTGATGTCGGTATAATAAGCCCAGGGCATAAAACAGGAAACTACTAATACTATGCAGGCAACTAAACCGATGCGATGAAAAATTTTTGGAACCATATCGATAGTAAACACTTCTTATTAGCCGGGCTGGCAATTATTACTTTAGAAAAATAATTTTTTAGCCGGTAGTTTATTTAATTTGAAAATTCAACAATGCAATAATAAACTATTAATACGATGATGGCGAAACACGACCATTTGAAAAGGGAAATATATTTCGACTTGTCATTTGGCTCAATGGAAATAGCATTCCATTTTTCCATGATCATATTCAGTGGCTTTGTTACTAGATTCAATGATTTTGTTACCGGCTTATTTCTTACTGCAGGTATAAAAAGGCTTTTCAATTCTGTAATATCAACAGCCGGTTTACTATCTCCCCCAAATTCTTCACACCAGATGGGGTCTGTTGCTGATACGCCCTGTTTAATTAATTCATCAATCCTGAATGGCCCTTTTGGAAAGTCGCCGGTGCATAGATAAAATTTTTTCATGGTTCCTGATTTGAATAAAAAATAATGGTTAGTAATTTTTTATTCCTGTGGCATTTGACGAGGTTAAACAAATAAATTCAAATAAGAGAACAAAAGCAATAAGTAAATTTATTAATTTTTTTTTTGAATTGGAAATTTAGGGCTAAAAAATACCCGTCAGAAGGCTTCTGACGGGCAATTACATTTTGAATAGTGGTACCAATAATGGTTGTCCGATATTCTTTTCAGAGGTCCCGAGCAGATTCGAACTGCTGTAGAAGCTTTTGCAGAGCTTTGCCTAGCCACTCGGCCACAGGACCAATTTTAATGCTGTTTTATCCGCTGGCTTAACGGAGACAGGAACGATTCTTAAAATTAAATTTTCAATTACTAATACGAAATAATTAATCCTTTATTTTAGAGAAGGGCAAAAATAAGGGATTTTTTATTCTAATTAAATCCGAAATTCGATTTTTAAAAAAGAGTTTTTACTGGAGAGAGGAAAAAAGTTATCAGTAATAAGTTATAAGTGCATTACTATATAAAAATTTGGCCAGCATAAAATAGCAATTAAATGAAAATCGAATTTCACAAATACCAGGGTACCGGCAATGACTTTATCATCATTGATAATTATCACAGGGAAGTACCATTGTTAACAACCAAACAAATAAAATTTTTATGCGACCGCCATTTTGGTATTGGTGCAGACGGGTTGATGTTTTTGAATAAGAAAGCTGGCTATGATTTTGAAATGCTGTACTACAATTCGGATGGCAACGAAAGCAGCATGTGTGGCAATGGCGGAAGGTGCCTCGCTAAATTTGCCCATCAGAGCGGCATACACAAAAGCTCGTATCTTTTTTGTGCCATTGATGGAGACCACGAAGCTGAGATTGATATTGATGGTACGGTAAGCCTCCGAATGAAAGATGTAGATAAAGTAGACTACCATCCCGGCCATACGGTGATTGATACCGGTTCGCCACACTTTGTAAAATTTGCGCCAGATGTAGAAGAGATAGATGTAGTGGATACTGCAAGGGGTATCCGTTACAGTAGTACCTATGCTGCCGAAGGCATCAATGTAAACTTTGTGGAACCATTGAGTCAGGACCGCATTTTTGTAAGAACTTACGAACGTGGCGTGGAAGATGAAACACTCAGTTGCGGTACCGGTGTTACTGCTGCAGCATTATTATCAGCACACAACGATAATGGTTTTAATACAGTGGATGTAAAAACCCATGGTGGCAATTTAAGTGTGGAATTTAATAAAGTGGACGAAGAACATTTTACCGACATCTGGCTTTGCGGCCCGGCTACATTTGTATTTAAAGGAGAGGTGGAGGTATAGGATTTAATAATTAATATTTTTGATTTAATATTTGTGGCACTCATAATTACTTAGTGACTATAACCAGGTAAACGTTTTTAACCTTTCCATTGTTAGCCATGCAATACTTAACAAAAGAACAAATACTTGCCGCTTCGGAAAAAATATTTGCTGCATTCACTGCTGCAGGCAATGCCATTGATGAAACATCTTTTTTTAAAAACAGGGGAGAGAAGTGGTCAGTGGCAGAAAATGTGCAGCACATTATTATTTCCACCAACACTACCACGATGGCTTATACATTACCTGCATTTATTGTAAGGTTAATTGGAGGAAAACCCAACAGGGTTTCTAAAAGTTATGAAGCATTAGTAGAAAAATACACGTTGAAATTAGCAGAAGGAGGAAAGGCATCGGGCAGGTTTGTGCCAAAACCAATGGAGATAAGATATGGCAAGAAAAGGCTGATGCAAAACTGGCAGCAAGCCACATTAAAATTTATCAATGCCATCAAAAATAAAACCACCGAAAGGAAATTAGATGATTACCTTGTAAGGCACCCGCTGCTGGGAAGAATTACATTGAGAGAGCTTTGTTATTTTACTATTTATCATACAGCACATCATCTCAATATCATAAACAAAATGACTGACCCTAACCCTAAACTAACTAAACCCTAAACCTTTTAATGATACAGTACTTTAAAAATATAGAATTTAGAACCATCGCTGTCGATAAAGCAGAAGCTGGTACCTGGGTGAATGTATTGCCACC
>JANMJU010000017.1:0-2130 GCA_031371545.1 Chitinophagaceae bacterium | reverse complement strand
CGAGATTTTAGAAATTTCCTGCAGATATTTTTCTACCGCTTGTGAGTCACGGTTAGTAATCTGGGTTGCGATCTTAAGTTGCCTCATTTGCTTTGTTTAAATTCAGAATTTTAATCGGTTTCAGTATATAAGACAGTTGTGGAAAGGAAACTGTTGCAGGAAAAGGTTAATTCACCCAAATTCCTTATAAAAACTGGCTGCAAATGTACGTCCTGAATCTTGCATTTCATAATGATAACGAAAAAAGACCGAAAAAATTAAACAAAACCTGCAATAAACTTCAAATTGACAATTAAAATTGGATTAATTGGGCGAAAGATTAGATAATTCATTTTGACATTCCGCTATCTTATTACATTTGTGCCATGACAAAAGATTTACGTTCCGATACAGTTACCAAACCATCAGCAGCTATGCTGGAAGCAATGTTTAAAGCCCCGGTGGGTGATGATGTATTTGGAGAAGACCCCACTGTAAATAAATTAGAACTGCTGGCTGCAGCAATGTTCGGAATGGAAGCTGCCCTATTTTGCCCCAGCGGCACCATGACAAACCAGATAGCCATCAAATGCCACACCCTACCCGGAGATGAAGTGATCTGTGAAAAACTGAGCCATGTGTACATTTATGAAGGTGGCGGTATTGCTTTCAACAGCAGTTGCCAGACCAGGCCCATTGATGGAAACAGGGGAATGATCACTGCAGAACAGGTACAGGAAAGTATCAATCCATCATTTGATTATAAAGCCCGGACGAGTTTGGTTAGCCTTGAAAACACTACCAACAGGGGTGGTGGCGCTTGTTATAATTTTACTGATTTTAAAGATATTAAGGAAGTTTGTTTACAAAATAATTTAAGATTGCATTTAGACGGAGCAAGGATTTGGAATGCACTGGTGGCCAAAGATGAAAAGCCTGAAGAGTATGGGAAAATTTTTGACAGTATCTCCATTTGCCTAAGCAAAGGATTGGGTGCTCCAGTAGGCAGTCTGCTGCTGGGCAGTAAAGAATTTATTCAAAAAGCAAGAAGGGTTCGTAAAGTATTTGGTGGAGGAATGCGGCAGGCTGGCTACCTGGCGGCTGCCGGAATTTATGCATTGGAAAATAATATTAATCGGCTTAAAGAAGACCATCTTCATGCCCGACAGATTGGAGAAGCTTTATTGAAAAAAAAATTTGTAACTAATTTAATACCGGTAGAAACCAATATCCTCATATTTGAAATTGGATTGCCTTACACAGCAGTGAGCTTTACTGAGCATTTGGCAAAGCAGGGCATTTTAGCCATTGCCATTTCTGCAACGCAGGTACGGATGGTTACTCACCTGGATATTACACAGGTAATGGTTGAAAAATTAGTTGCTGTAATTGATACCATGTAGGGCTCCAATAAAAGCATCTGGCTGAAACAAGCACTCATTTAAGTATGTATGTTTGCAGCCGCTATACTTCATCCCATTAAATCGAGGCAACTTTGTATGAACCTGAATTTTTTTTTTAAAGAAATTACGCTGTTAAAAAAATATAAAACCAATGTTACCGGCATCGGTTGGTTTTTGCTTACATTTCTTACCGCCCTTTCAGAACTGGTAAGAGGATCCAAAGCAATTAATAATTACCAGATATTTAAAAATGTTTTTTTTCATACCACCCAACAGGTAAACCTGTACGCTCTTTACCCGGCCGACCATTTTGACAGTAACCATTACGGTATTGTTTTCAGTATCCTGATAGCTCCATTTGCCTTATTACCTGATTGGGCTGGCTGTTTATTGTGGTGCATGGCCAATGCTGCTTTTCTTTTTTATGTTATCTGCAGGTTGCCGATTGATCAAAAAAACAAATTGATTATCCTCGCCATCGGGTTGATAGAAATGCTTACGGCAACGCATAACACACAGTTTAACCCGATGATGACAGCCTTCATTATTTTTCCTTTCATCCTGGTAAATGAAGAGAAGGAATGGTCGGCTACTTTTTTTATTGCTGCAGGTTTTCTAATAAAATTATATGGTATTGTGGCGCTGGTAACTTTTCTTTTTTCAAAAAACAAGCTGAAATTTATCGGCTGGTTCATTGTTTGGCTGCTGGTTTTATTTTGTTTGCCCATGATAATTTCGTCGCCTTCTT
>JANMJU010000237.1:0-8483 GCA_031371545.1 Chitinophagaceae bacterium | reverse complement strand
TAAAAATTTGGTTGGGTTAATTAAGCAACCGGCATTTTTATTGTTTGATTATTCATTGCTGCAAACTTTGCCACAGGCCGAATGGATTAATGGTTTTGCTGAAATCATTAAACATGCCTGTATAAAAGATGCAGAATTGTTTTCGCTGCTGGAGCAAAACATGATTGAAAATTTTCAGTTGGATAAAAATATGCTGGCTGTATTGATTGAAAAAAATGTGCAGATAAAAACCAAGGTGGTGCTGGCAGATGAATTTGAAAAAGGCGACAGAAAGCTGCTGAATTTTGGACACACATTGGGTCATGCCATTGAAAATGTTTACCAGTTGCCACATGGCCATGCTGTGAGTGTGGGAATGATGGCCGCCTGTACTATTTCAGCAAAACTCAATCATTTTGATTCAGCCGAAAAAGCAAGGGTGAAACAATTGATAGAAAAATACCAGCTCACATCAGCCCTGGATTTTGATAAACAAAAAATATGGAATTTGCTGAAGATGGATAAGAAAAGAGTAAGCGGTGAAATAAATTTTATTTTACTGAATAAAATAGGAGAGGGTATCGTAAAGCCTATCCCAATGCTGCAATTAGAAAATTTAATAGGCCTCCCCAACCCCTCCGGAGGAGGGGCTTAAGAGAGTACAAAAACTTAGAGTGCTTTTATGATAGTGAAAGTAAATCCTTCCAAAATATCAGGTATAATAAATGCACCAACTTCCAAGAGTTCGATGCAACGGGCTTGTGCAGCGGCTTTGCTGCATGATGGTGAAACCATTATTCATAATCCCGGAAAGAGCAATGATGATTTAGCTGCATTAGGCATCATAAAAAATTTAGGTGCTGAAATTACTGAAGCTGTTGATGGAAGCCTAAAAATAAAAAGCCATGGAATAACAGGTTCCAAAAACCCTCCTTTGGAGGGTAGGGAGGCATTGAATTGCGGTGAAAGTGGTTTAGGTATCAGGATGTTTACACCATTAGCAGCCTTGAGTAAAGATGAAATTACCATCAACGGCAGCGGCAGTTTATTAACCCGGCCAATGGATTTCTTTGATGAGATTTTTCCTCAGCTTGGAATAAATATTCAATCTAATAATGGTAAGCTGCCAATAAAAATCAAAGGGCCTTTGCAGCCAAAAGATATTACCATTGATGGTTCATTAAGTTCACAATTTTTAACCGGCTTGCTCATTGCTTATGGAAAAGCGGCTGCTAAACCGGTAACTATCACTGTAAACAATTTAAAAAGCAAACCGTACATTGACCTCACTCTGCAGGTGATGAAGGACTTTGGATACAATGTGGTAAATAATAATTACGAATCATTCCTTATTAACCCTGTCAATACTTCAGCAAATCAACTAATCAACTATACAGTAGAAGGCGACTGGAGTGGCGGAGCATTTTTATTGGTGGCTGGTGCTGTGAGTGGAAATATTACTGTAATAGGGCTGGATGTATTTTCTACCCAGGCAGATAAAGCCATCTTACAGGCACTGATGGATAGTGGCTGTACCATCTCGATAGAAGAAAAGCAAATCAATATTGGTCTTCCGATAACAGGCATCATTGCCCTAAAACCATTTCACTTTGATGCAACAGACTGTCCAGACCTGTTTCCACCATTGGTTGCATTGGCGTCCTTTTGTAATGGAACATCTGCCATCACAGGAGTAAATCGTTTGGCGCATAAAGAAAGCAACCGGGGATTAACGTTGCAGGAAGAGTTTGGTAAAATGGGAATCAAAATAAAATTGCAGGATGATTTGATGCTGGTGGAAGGCGGTGCAGGAGTTAACGGAGCTGCAGTTCATTCTCATCATGATCACAGGATTGCGATGGCTTGCGCAGTGGCTGCTTTAAATGCAACTGGCGAAACAACCATCGAAGAAGCGGAGGCCATCAATAAATCGTATCCTGATTTTTATGATGATATAAAAAGCCTTGGCGCTTCGGTATCTTTGATTACAAATAATCAGTTAACTAATTAATCATTAAACAGTGAACAGTTTCGGACGCATTTTCAGGGTTTCTATTTTTGGTGAATCGCATGGTAATTGTGTGGGCATTAATATTGACGGTTGCCCTGCAGGTTTGTCATTGGCAGTGGAAGATTTTTCTGTTGATATTGAAAGAAGAAAGCCAGGTGCAAAGGGAACCACGCCACGTAAGGAAGATGATATTCCTAAAATAATGAATGGTGTTTTTAATGGTAAAACGACTGGGGCACCTATTACTGTTCTATTTGAAAATAACAATACAAGAAGTACAGATTACGAAAAACAAAGAGCAGTGCCCAGGCCGGGCCATGCAGATTTTGGGGCAACAAAAAAATTCGGTGGCTTTGAAGATTACAGGGGTGGCGGGCATTTCAGCGGACGGTTGACTGTTTGTATTGTGGCTGCAGGTGTAATTGCAAAGAAATTATTAAGCAATATAAAAGTGGAAGCCAGTATTTTGGAAATTGGTGGGGAAGCAGATATTGAGAAAGGTTTGCAAAAAGCAATTGATGCAAAAGACACCATCGGCGGCATTGTAGAATGTAAAATAAATGGCCTGCCAATTGGATTAGGAGAACCTTTTTTCGACTCTGCAGAATCATTGATCAGCCATGCTGTGTTTGCCATACCTGCGGTAAAAGCCATTGAATTTGGAGCCGGCTTTGCTGCTGCAAAAATGTTTGGCAGCGATCACAATGACTGGATTGAAAATATGGATGGTAAAACAACTACCAATCATGGCGGTGGTATTGTTGGTGGCATCAGCAACGGCAATGAATTGGTTTTTCGAATTGCCATCAAGCCAACATCCTCAACACCGAAAGAACAACAAACACTCAACATAGAAACAGGCGAAGTGGAAGCATTTTCTGTAAAAGGAAGGCACGACCTCTGTATCGCATTGAGGGTGCCGGTTGTGCTGGAAGCTGTGACTGCATTTGTGCTGGCAGATATGCTGATGCTGGAACAAAAGATTGGCAGAGTTATTTAAAAATTATTCAAGACATGCACCAGCATATTATCAACGCTTCACTACAAATTATACCAGTTGTTCAGGACAGGCACCCTTACGAATGGGTGGATGAAGCCATCGCTGTAATTCAGCAGTCATCGGTTAAATATGAAGTGGGGCCCTTTGCCACCGTTGTTGAAGGCAGCTACGGCGAAGTGCTAACGGTAATCAATAATATCAATGATTATCTCCAGCAAAAAGGCTGTGCCGAATGGATATTGAATGCCCAGATCCAGATAAGGGCAAATGGCGATATTACCGGTGAAGAAAAAACAGGAAAATTTAAATAATTTTTTTTTATTTTACAAGTTCTGTGAAATTTAAATTCAGTAAGGGGTATTCTTTCCCGTCAGGTAATGCGTAATGCCACCACTCTGTATCCAACGCTTTAAAACCATACTTCTCCATTGTAGTTTTCAGCAGCAACCGGTTTTGTAAAATTTGTTTTGACAAAGCAGTAAATCCATGATGGGCTGTATCAGTAAAATTATCAAAGCCGGTACCCATGTTTAATTCCTTTTTTGTTTTTAAAATGATGATAGTTAGGTCAACAGCAATGCCACGGTTATGGCCACTGCCTTTTGCCGGGTCGGCAGCATAGTGGTCATCCTTTACCTGCTCCCACATTAATTCAGTGGCAGCGTAAGGCCGGTAGGCATCAAAAATTTTTAAACCCAGTCCCTGTTCGTTCAGTTTTTTTTGCACCAAAGCCAATGCCAGTAATGCTTTTTTTCGCAGGTAAGTATTGCTGGTAGTGGAATATAATTTTTGATGTGTGAAATTATCAGTACGGGCATATTGTAGATCCAGCACAATATTAGAGATTATTTTTTTTACATTGACTAATGCAAAGCCAGGTTTGTGATGAATACTTTTTTTGTAACTGGCCATATCATTTATCACCCACAAACCATATTTATTTAAAACTGTATCCTGGGCAATAACAGCATGGGGGTATATAAAAAAAAGTGACAGCCAAAATATCTTTGTATAAAATCTATTTGCTAACTTGTACATAGTTTCATCTTTGGTTTAGTTCCTTCGAAAATCCGCTATTGAAAGTTACACATAATTTTTTCTGGTTTATGCTCCATCAAAAGGTTACCGCATTCAGTTTTACTTTATTGGTATTGTGTCTTGTTGTTTTATCCTGTAATGACAATGCTGCTCCGCCGGGGGATAAAAAAAATGTTGTCACTGTTGATAAAATGGATGAAGCGGCAAGTGCCAGTATCCGGCAGGTATTGGAGTTTGCAGTAAAACATAGCGGAAAGATTGACGACAGTACCAGGTTACAATTAACAGCTGTGGTCAACAAGTTTTACAGTGATCATGATTTTAAAAATATTTGGAGCAAAAAAGAAAAATGGCAGCCATTGGCCGATTCATTATTTCAATTTATTAAGGAAGCAGAATTGTATGGATTGTTTTCAAAAGATTATCATTTAATAAAACTGAACATACTGAAAAATGTGCTGGATACAGATTCACTAAAAAGAATGGATGCAGTGCTGTGGTCGAAGGCAGATGTAATTTTAACGGATGCCTGTCTCCATCTTATTAGAGATCTTAAATATGGAAGAATCAGGCAAGACAGTGCCCGATTGTCAAATGATACAAGCACACTTACCAAATCACTGATTTCTTTACAGCAGTCTTTAATATTGCAAAATACATTCACTAATTTTTTAGACAACCTACAGCCGCAGCACAAAGGTTATTGGGAATTAAAAAAAGGGATCAAACGTTTTGTTGACAGCATGGACAGGCGTGCCTACACCTATGTTACTTATCCTTACAAAAAAAATGATGCAAAAGATTCTTTGCTCTTTATAAAAACATTACAAAAAAGATTAAGCGAAAGCAAGTGCATCAGTTTCACAAATAAATTACCTGATTCAACACAGTTAGATTCTTCCATAAAAAAATATCAAAAGCAAAAAGCGATGAAGCTGGATGGAAAAGTTTCCACCACATTGATTAAATCTCTTAATACCAGCGACCCGGAACGTTTTAAAAGAATTGCCATCACACTCGACCGCTATAAAATATTGCCCGACAGTATGCCCAAAAAATTTATCTGGGTCAACCTGCCAGGCTATTATCTTGAGCTGTGGGATCATGATACACTGGCATTGGTATCAAAAGTTATTTGCGGCAAACCCGATACCCGTACACCTTTGCTTACCAGTGCTATTTCAGATCTGGTGGTTTATCCAACCTGGACGGTGCCAACAAGCATTATCGCAAAACAGTATTTGCCCAAACTGAAAAATAACCCCTACTACCTGTCACGGCTAGGCTTGAAATTAGTTACGGAAAAAGGAGAGCCTGTCGATGCAGGCTCCATCAACTGGAGTAAGTATTCAAAAGGTATTCCGTACAAAGTAATGCAAAGCAGTGGCGATGATAATGCACTGGGCGTAATGAAATTTAATTTTGACAATCCTTATGCGGTTTACCTGCATGATACCAACCAGCGGTATCTTTTTAAAAATGCCTCAAGGGCTTTAAGCCACGGTTGTGTGAGGGTGCAGGAGTGGGATAAACTGGCCATGTACATTGCAAGAAATGACAGCTTGAACCTGAAACAGGGAGACACACTTCGATACACTACCGACTCTATCCACAGCTGGCTGGCAGAAAAAAAATACACACGAATTGTAGTAAAAAATCACCTGCCTTTGTTCATTACTTATTTTAGCTGCGAAGGAAAAGATGGTAAAATCAAATTTTATGAAGATATTTACGGCGAAGACAAAGCGCTGAGAGAAAAATATTTTTCTGATAAATAATATAAAAGGCATTTGTATTTTTAAAATGCTATCGGTATCACCTCACAACAATTGCTGTATGAAATTCAATTCCATCATCCTGCGGTACACAATTTATTGCATTGTTTTAGCATTCATATTTGTAAACCCATTCTTAGCCGCCGCACTACCACAGGATACTACTTTAAAAAAATCAACTGCCGGCAACAAGAAAGTTTTTTACGGACAGGCAAGTTTTTACTCCGACAAATTCAACGGAAGAAAAACAGCCAGCGGCGAAATATTCAGGCAAAGTAAAATGACCTGCGCCAGCAATATGCTAAAATTAGGTACCTGGATAAAAGTAACCAACCTGCGAAATGGTAATTCCGCTATTGTAAAAGTGAACGACCGCCTGCATCCTAAAATGAGAAGGATTGTAGATCTTACAAGAGCAGCTGCAAAAAAATTAGGCTTTACAGCAGCAGGCCTTACCAGGGTAAAAGTAGAAGTGCTTGGAAAGAAAAAACCTGCTGAATAATTTTTTTGTACTGGCTGAAGTACTGCTATTAAACATCGTTGTGTCACTCACTTCTACGGCATATCTTTATGCAGCAGCTTCTAACACAAACAGTAAATTATTTTCAAAACATCATTCAGGATGAATAAAACGATCAATGATTTTAATAATATTTTTTTTATTGGGGTAGCCGGCACAGGCATGAGTGCCATCGCACAATACCTGGCTGGCATTGGTAAAAATATCAGCGGCAGCGACCGTTATTTTTTACCGGACACTTACAACGAAACAAAAGAAAAATTAGAAGCTGAAGGCATCCAATGTTTTTTGCAAAATGGGGAAGGCATTACTGACCTAACTGACCTCGTGGTTGTATCCACAGCAGTAGAAGATACCGTACCAGAAGTGCAAAAAGCAAAGCAATTAAATATTCCAATCATCAAACGTTCCGAATTGCTGGCCATTATTGCAGCCAGCAAAAGAACCATTGCAGTTGGAGGCACTTCCGGCAAAAGCACTACCAGTGCTATGTTGTTTGATATTTTGGAATACGCCGGCCTGCAACCCAGCATCATTAGCGGCGCAGGCCTGGTAAGCATTATCAAGCAGGGAAAGGTAGGCAACGCTAAAGTGGGAGCAGGAGAGTGGCTGGTAATTGAAGCCGATGAAAGCGATGGTTCCATTGTACAATACCATCCTGAAGTTGGGTTGTTATTAAACATTGATAAAGACCACCAGGAGATTGATGAACTGATGAGTATCTTCGACACATTTAGGACCAATACAAAAAATTTTTTTGTAGTAAATCAATCCAATCATTTATCAAAACAATTGTCAGCAAACAGCCAGCAGGATTTTTCAACAGATGAAAATTCCGAAGCAGGTTATATCGCTATGAATTTCCAGCAGAATGGATTATCAATCGCATTCACAATTCACAATTCACAATTCACAATTCACACTGTTGGTAAGCACAACATGGAAAATGCCCTGGCGGCAACCGCTGTAGCCAACCAGCTCGGAGTTGAACTGGATACTTGTGCAGCAGCGTTAAAAAATTATGAAGGCATTTACCGCCGTCATCAAATTTTAGGAAATAAAAATGGCGTGTGGGTAATTGATGATTATGCACACAATCCGGCCAAGTGTGCAGCTTCCATTGCAGCCTGCCAGCACATTGCACCAAAGGTGATTGCCTGGTTTCAGCCACACGGCTATGGTCCCACCCGTTTTTTGCGGAATGATTTTGTAAAAGAAATCGCCGCAGTATTAAGGCCGCAAGATGAAATATGGATGAGTGAAATTTTTTATGCAGGAGGTACTGCGGTAAAAGATATTTCTGCCAATGATCTTATCATGGATATTAAAGGGTTGGGGAAAAATGCTTTTTTTGTGGATAATAGGAATGAGTTTATGGAAACAGCAAGGCCGCATTTGACAAACAATTGTGTGCTGTTGCTGATGGGTGCAAGAGATCCAAGCCTGGAAATATTTGGAAAGGAAGTGTGGGCAAAATTATAAATCTGAAAAGCTTTCAATGACAACTCTTATCATCAACATACAGCAACTCATTAACACAAGAGAGCAAAACGAATTGCTCCGGGGCAGAGCGATGGCTGAATTGCCTGCAATTGAAAATGCTTTCCTGTTAATTGAAGACGGCATCATTGCTGAGTATGGCAGTATGTACGAACTGGAATTGAAAGTACCACAACTGCCAAAGAAAATTATTAAAGCACATGGCCAATTTGTATTACCAGCCTGGTGCGATAGTCATACCCACCTGCTGTTTGCCGGCAGCAGGGAAAATGAATTTGCAGATAAAATAAATGGATTAAGCTATGCTGAAATAGCAGCCAAAGGCGGCGGTATTTTAAACTCAGCCCAAAAATTGAATGATACTTCAGAAGATGAACTGTTTAACCAGGTATGGAAAAGATTAGATGAAGTAAGCAAACTCGGTACTGGAGCAATAGAAATAAAAAGCGGCTACGGATTGTCGGTAGAAGGGGAATTGAAAATGCTGAGGGTGATAAAAAAGCTGAAAGAAAAATCAAACCTGTTGATTAAATCAACGTTTCTCGGAGCTCATACTTATCCTTTGATGTATAAAGAAAATCATGAAGCATACATCGACAGCATCATCAATAAAATGCTGCCGGTAATAGCAGCAGAAAAATTAGCAGACTACATTGATGT
>JANMJU010000199.1:0-1654 GCA_031371545.1 Chitinophagaceae bacterium | reverse complement strand
TATGATAGGTTAATTCATTGAAGACAATGGCAGGCCAAGCGATTCAATAAAGTCCCAGCTTTCCATACTGATGTATTCGCCGCATACTTTATGAAATGGGTAAGCTTCTTTTTCAAACAGGGCGACCCGGTAACCCAGTTTGCCAAGTTGTATGGATAGTGCAAGCCCGGCAAGGCCGCCACCAATAATGGTTACATCATATTGTTGTACCTCATTCATTGCGGTAAGTTAGTAAATACCGGAAAGCCCATCGCCATTGCAGGGAGTAATTTTTAATGCCGGCCTGTTGTAATATTTGTTGCCACTCTATTTTTTTAAATCCTCTTGCCACAGAAAGCGAAGCGTCATTTTTTACTAAATATGATTTAGAAAATATAGCGGTGATTAATTTTATTGAATAGTATGCCATTGGGTGCCGCTGCAAGTCGTTGATAAAAAAACCTTTTGTTGAATTGTGTTTCATCCATTGCAGCATGGTTACCAATTCGGCTTCTTTAAAATGATGGCAAAATAAAGAGGAGAAAATAATATCAGCTTTTGCATTTGATAAATCAGCCTGTAAATAATCTGTTGCCATCCATTCTGCATTCAATGCAGCACATTGCTGTTTGGCAAATTCAATACAGGCGGGCTTAATATCAATGCCCAAAAAATGGACTGGTATATTTTTTTTACTGCACCATTTGGCCAATGCCAGTAAATTATCTCCGCCGCCGCAGCCAATTTCGCAAATGGTTAATGGTTGATGGAATTGTTGCTGTGCAATTATTTTTTTTAAGCCGTTAATCGAAATAGCATGTCCGCCTAAGTAAGTGTTGATGGTATTTAATTCTTTCATGTTCTGCTGTATATCAGCAAAGGAAACCTGCCCATCATCGAGCAATTCTTTTTTATCCGATCTTGATCGCAGACTAATCATACACTGCTATAAATGTTTCCATGGTAAGCCCTGGCCCGAAAGCAGCACCAAATATGGTACTGTTTTCTGTCTCTTGTTCCAGCTGCAGTTCCTGTAATATTTTTTGCAACACAAATAAAATTGTTGGCGAACTCATATTGCCATATTCATTCAGTACCTGCCAGGAATATTTTAAATCAGTTGCCGTTATCTCCACAGTTTGCTGAATGGCTTCCAGTATTTTTTTTCCCCCTGGATGAATACACCAGTAGTTGATATCTTCTTTTTTCATACCGGCATTGTCAATTGCTTTTGTCACCAGTTTATTAAAATCTTCCTTCACTAACCCTGGCACATAGCCCGAGAGGGTCATTAAAAAACCTTTGGATGAAAGCCGCCAGCTCATATCTTTTTTTCCATTAAAAGCAACATCTGAGAAAAAACTTTTCATCAACAATCCTTTCAGTTTACTTTTATCATGCTGCATCAAAACAGCCGCACAGCCATCTGCAAACAGCAGGGTAGAAGTGATGTTGTCAACAGAATTTTCTTTTTGAAAATGCAGGGTACAAAGTTCTGTACATACAATAAGCACTTTGGCTTTTTTATCATTTATGCAAAATGAATCGGCAAGTTTAAGAGCATGGATAGCTGCGTAGCATCCCATAAAATTTACAGATGATCTGAAAATATTATTTGGTAAATCTATGGCTTCCATTACCTGCAGGTCCAGCCCCGGAGCACTTATGCCGGTAC
>JANMJU010000141.1:0-10509 GCA_031371545.1 Chitinophagaceae bacterium | reverse complement strand
GACAGATCAGTGCAACACTTCATTTTTAGCTGTGGAGAAAGAATTGAAAATGATAAAGGATTATACTAACCTGGAAAAAGTGAGGTATGGCGACAGGTTAAAGCTGAATATATCAATTAAAGGTGACTGCAGCAACAAACTCATTGCACCTTTGTTATTAATTCCTTTTGTAGAAAATTCATTTAAACATGGCGCCAGTAAAATGCTCCGCCATCCCTGGATTAAATTACAAATCATTGTAGAAGAAAATACACTTTTATTTGAACTGAGCAATAGCAAACCACTGGAAGCTAATCACTACTATGGTAAAAATGGTATCGGATTAAAAAATGTACAAAAAAGACTGGCAATATTATACCCCGCTAAACATGAATTAACCATTAGCTCAACAGCTGATATGTACACAGTAAAAATGAGCATTCCATTAACCCAAATAGCAGAAGAACGATCAGAAAAATTTGTACCCCAACAAACAGTTTTCTATGACTGATAAAAAAATCATCTGCCCTGCAGTGGACGATGAGCCACCAGCAAAGTCGCATCTGTGCCGATGTTTAAACTGATGGCTCATCATCGAATCCTGCATTTATTAAAGACGTAGTTTCTATTTCCATACAAAATCAGAAAGCGTTACATAATGATGATTTTTGTCGTCGGCATAGATGTTATATCTTGTAGGATAATACCCATGATCAGTAAATAGCTGTGGCTGTGTCCAGGGTAATGATACGCTTGCTCCATTTACCAACGCTGTCCGAGTAACAATGGGAGAAACAAATGTGAACTTGCCATTGTAGGAGCCTAATATCATTGTGTAATCTACAGGTACACCGGCTACAAAACTCAAATCAGTCCAGTGCCTGCCTATTTGTGGAGCAGGAGCATCTGGAAAATAATTAGCGGGCATATATCCTGTTGGCGGAAGAACAAAAAGAGCAGGCGCTGGAGGAGGAGGAATTGCAAGCCTGTCTTCAAGACTCATCATAAAAAACCGAACATCAAAATGAGACGTAATGAATGTTCCGGGAAGCGGATGACCATTAGCACTCCAACCTAACGCAACATGTTGAAATAGGGTTGACTCCAATGCTTTGGGATGGAAATCCAAAACATAAGGGGTATTGGTAGCAGGCAAACCGGATAGTGCTTCGTCTGTAAAAACCACACCCAATTCCTGGGGCACACCTGTATGGCTCCTTGTTATAAAAGTACGGGCATAGCCATTTCCCACTGCTACCTCGGGTCCTTTGAATGTGTTGTACATCGTTTCATGATCAGACCTGTTTAAAGTTTCAGTTTTTGAGGGTTCGTTTTTTAAAGTATATTCCTTTTGACAAGAAATAAAAGTAAAAAAGATGAGGCATAATGGTAGCAACCATTTAGCGGAGCGTTTGATTGAAGATTTCATGATGTTAAATTTTATAGTTAAAAATAAATTACTATTGACTTTCTGAAACGGCCTGCGGTGGCGGAGGTTTTAGTTTTTATATTTTTGCAAGCACAGCATTATTATCAGGAACTTTATCTAATCTTATTTTTGGTATTTTATTATTGCTTGGTGCAATACCAGATGATCTAGGCATTATTCAGAAGCGTTTTGGATTTGATTCATTTTTCTTACTGTCAAAGAGTACATCCATTTCATCATCGCAAATACGCACTACTTTCAAATCTTCTTTTCCCTGCAGATGAACAATCTATGCAGTTGTTCCTGGTACTTTTACAATTTCAGCTTCATTCACATAGGTAATTGCATAGCCATTGTAACTGCCTTTAACCATGCGGAGGATTTCATCAGCCATCTTATCAGATGAATATTCTTTTAAAGTACCAGCCAATGTTCCGTTGAGATTGTAAAATACCCTTTCAACTATGTCATTGCTGTTAAATCTTGCCACGTCACCATCTTTAAGTGTCATCCATTTTGCATTGTTTACCCCTTTAAAATTTTTTTCAAAATGACGCACCGCTTTGGGATTGACTGTTTCTTTGTCAACATCACTTTTTGTTGCAGTAACAATATCACCAGTAATGGCTGCTTCCATAAAAAGGTTGGCAGTAGGTTCCTGTGCTTTCAATGCTGTTGTTGCCAGGGTGGTGAAAATAACAACCGCAAAGGCAAGAGATAATTTTTTCATTGTTATATAGTTTTAATTGTGCTGGATAAAAATTTCTGGAACAAAACTATATTGCCAATTACGGGTATTCTTTCATTTTTGCTGAAATGGATATTTAAGCACATACTTACTCCTCCTGAGCCAATGATATCAATTGGATGGAGACAAATGACATTCGTCGATGAAAAACTGCATACTGTATTTTATGCGTCGATTATACTTTGAATTTTGTAAAGTGGAGACTAATTTTATAGAATGAGTATGTATCAGCTTATATTTTCTGATAAAAAAAATATACAGTTAAAAAGGCACCTGTTTTTTTGGTTGATTTACTGTATTTACTTTTACCTGCAAAGCCTTCCACCACGTACTTACGAGGGGTTCTTTTTACCTAAAACATATTATACCGCCTGGATGAACCTGTGTTGCTTTGCGCCGGTTTTTATTGCAACTACTTACTTTTTTATTTATTATTTATTACCAAAAACCATAAAGAAAAATAAATATTCCCGCTTTATGGCGGGTTTTTTACTAGTGTATATTGCCGGTACATGTATAAATTATTTTACGGCTGAAATATTTTTATATTATACCGGCTATTTCCCAAATACTTTTCAGCACCGTATTGAAATGGGCAATTATAATACCCGCTGGGGAATGATCATAGCTACCATTGCCTTAGGTATTAAGCTATCAAAAGATTGGTACCGGCAGCAAAAGGAAAACCTGGAAATATTGAAAAGAAAAACCAGGAATGAAATGCAATTACAAAAGTTCCGCATCCATCCTGAATTCCTGCTGAGATCGTTAGATACCATTTACATAGATATGCAATCGGGTTTTATCAATTCTTCCCGTATGATATTAAACCTCTCTGATGTGCTGAGTTATTCATTGTACGAAACGGAAAGTGAATTGGTTCTGTTAGAAAAAGAAATAACGGAAGTGCGGCATTTCATTTTTCTTGAACAACTGAACAGTGAATGTGCGATTGAAATAAAAATGCATATAAAAGGAAGCCTCGAAAATAAATATATTGCGCCAATGGCAATTGTAAAACTGCTTGATGAATGCATTACTCTTTTACATGATACCGAAACTGAATCGGGTATATTATATCTTCATATTATTGCAGTAACAAACCGACTCTCTGTAGATTTAATTGTCATTAATTTAAAAGAGGAGATACCCGGAAATGATCAATGGCCTTTATTAGTGGCAAATGCACAAAATAGGTTGAGGGAATATTATACCAAAACTGATTATGAAATTGAACTGCTAAAAGAAAAATTTGAAACCCGGATAACGTTAAACCTGCTTTTATCAGACAATCCCAAAGCAATCAAAGAAATTTCAATTATAAATTTAACTGCTCTTACTTATGACCCTGCATGATTTCATCTTTACAATAAAAAAGCCCGCTAAGTATTACCGGCATATTGCTTTTTGGGCAGCTCAATTTTTTTTGTGGACCTTTTGGACAGGCAGTTTTTTTTATGGTTTTACAAAGGGCATAATGTGGTCGCTTAATTCCCAGGGCTTCTATATTTTACACATCATTTATGCCTACCTGGTTGTTTATTATTTTTATCCTGAATTTCTTGTAAAAAAAAGAATTTTCAAATTCGGCATGTGGATTTTTATACTTACTGTATTATCTTATTTACTATTTGTAATTAATCTTTTATGGCAGTCTGATACCCTGATTAATTTTACAAGAGATAAAAACCTGCTTTTAAAAACCTGGTATTTTTCTATGAATTTTATCAGCATGGGACCACCCGTTGTTTGTGCTATGTTTTTAACTTTTAAAATGCTTAAAAACTTCTACATAAAAATGGAAGAAAAAACAAGCCTGACTAAAGCAAATGCCAATGCCGAACTGCAGTTGCTTAAAGCGCAGGTACACCCACACTTTCTTTTCAATACGCTGAACAATATTTATTCATTTGCACTTACTAAATCTACGCAGGCACCAAAACTTGTGATGAATCTTTCCAATACCATACGCTATATGGTTTATGATTGCGATGCGCCACTGGTACCCTTAGAAAAGGAAATTAAAATGCTCAATGATTATATTGAGCTGGAAAAAGTGCGGTATGGCAGCAGGCTTAAAACAAAAATATCGATACAGGGTGATTATCAAAACAAACTTATTGCACCATTGCTGCTAATCCCCTTTGCAGAAAACTCTTTTAAACATGGCACAAGTAAAATGCTCCGCCACCCCTGGATGAAATTGCATATACTTGTGCAGGAAAATACACTTTCGTTTGAGCTTAGTAACAGCAAACCCCTTGAAGCAAGCATGGCAAATGGCAAAAATGGTATCGGGTTAAAAAATGTACAAAAAAGACTGGCTTTGTTATACCCCTCTAAACATGAATTAACCATTAGCTCCACAGAGGATGAGTACGCAGTAAAAATGAGCATTCCATTAACCGAAATAGCAAAAGAACAACCAGCAAAATTTTTAACCCAACAAACAGTATTATATGAATGATAAAAAAATAATCTGCCTTGCAGTGGATGATGAGCCACCAGCATTAGAAGTACTGAAAAAATATATTTCAGCTGTGCCAAACCTGCAACTGGCGGGCACCTGTGCCGATGCCCTGGAAGCATTGACCATGCTGCAGCAGCACAGCATTGATCTTTTATTTCTTGACATACAGATGCCCCAGTTATCCGGAACTGACTTAGTGCGTACTTTAAAAAACCCGCCGAAAATAATTTTTACTACAGCTTTTAGAAAATTTGCAGTAGAAGGGTTTGAACTTGATGCTGTGGATTATTTATTGAAACCTATTTCGTTTGAGCGTTTTTTAAAAGCAGTAAATAAAGTGATGGATACCAACCTGCATACTTTGGAAAACAATATTGCCATTTCAGAAAACAATCATAAACAAGCAGACAATTTTATAACCCTTAGAGCCGACAGAAAAAATTTAAAAGTAGCGCTGAATGATATTTTATATATTGAAAGTTTGAAGGATTATATCAAGGTTGTTACTCCGGCAAAGACAATCGTTACCAAGCAATCCATTTCGTCCATTGAAGAAACATTACCCAAAAATCAATTTATCCGCATCCACCGTTCTTTTATTGTTTCTATAAATAAGATTGAAACTTTTACCAATGAAATAATTGAGATTGGCAAAAAAGAACTCCCCATCAGCAGGATGTATAAGATGGAAGTGACCAGGGCATTACATGCAGAATAAATCCTTCAAATGATTACCTTAATTGCCCTGCAGCCCACTGTACTGCCGACCTTGTTTTATAATATTTTATTTTCAGTTCTACTAATTTTTGCAATGCTTCCAACTGTTTATTCTCCCTGCTGTTGAGCAAAAACAAACTGCTCTCTCCTGCTTTAAACCGGGTGTCTTCGCCCCGAAAAAGTGTTTGATAGTTTTTATATGCCGCCTCATAAATTTTTATTTGCTGCTGCAGTCCTGTTAATTCATTGTAATAATTTTTTATTTTATTTTCTATTTCCTGCTGCTTTAATAAGAGTTCGTAATTCGTTTCCTGAATTTTTAGTTTAGCCTGCTTGTAACTTCCCCTGCCTTCACTCAGCCTAAGTGGCAAACCAATTTCAATTCCAAACTTATTGTTGTTTTCGTAAAAGCCGGCTTTACCAAAACCATTGAGCAGGTCATACCCTTTGTTAAGCAGGTTGGTTTTTACATTAACCGTTGGCAGCAAACTTTGAAATTTTAATTTTCTTTCTACCTCCAATATTTGCAGTTTGAAATTGTACAACTGCAGTTTGGGATGTGTAAGTTTTGATGTGTAGATCAACTCCTCCAGTACAATTACTGGCAGGGCATCCACAGGTAGTTCACTCCATTTTTTTTCGGGCAATACATCATCTGCTAACTGGTAGTAGGTATTGTTTTGCAACCATAAATAATTTGATAAATCAACTCCTGCATTTTTCAATCTTACCCAACTTTCACTTTGCAGGTATTGAAAGGTTTGTAATTGTGTCAATGCTTCCACCGTATCAATTGCAGGCCGGTCACCTTGCCGGTAGCCAATTTTTACCAGTTCAAATCTTGCTTCATTTATTTTAACTGCGTTGCTGATAACCTCATATACCTGTTGTTCTTTTACCCAATTCCAATAAGCAGTATATGCATCGTACAATAAATCATTGATGGTATTCAGCCGCTCTGCTTCACTTTGGTTTTTAAATATTTTTGCCTGCTGCAATACTGCCCTGCGTTTATCCATCAGCAGGTTTTTTGCCAGTGGTACAGATATGCCGATGTAGCTTGTTTGCCCGTTGGTGGATTCGCTGTTCAAAAATTGTCCGCCATTATTTTCAAAGCCTGCCTTTACTTCTATTCCGTACCAGGTGGGGATTTTTAATTCGGGATTGATGTAGTTGTAATAATTTTTTCCATCAAAAGTTTTTTGGTCGTTGTGCAAATAAAAGGATGGGTCAAAGCCGCCCCTGGCAATAGTTATATCAGCCTTTGCTTTTTGGATATTAATATCAGCCTGCCGTATTACCGGATGATATTTTTTTACAATGCTGATAAAATCCTGCTCTGATAAAAGCTTGCTGCTGTCCTGGCAGAAAACAATTCGAACAGAAGTGAATACAGTAAACAGTATGATAATAATTTTTTTCATCCTTTTTTTTCTTTCAGCTACAAGCTATTCACTTCATTCATTTTATTAAAGTAAAAAGCTTGTCATCTTTACTTTACTTTTTCTTATAATTATTTTCTGTACCTGCTTTGTAATACTCTGGTGGAAAGCCATTGATATTTCGCCACAATTCGTACCAGATGGGAACATCTTTCAGCAAGGCAAACCCTTGTGCACCCGTGCCCATCCTCAACTGCGGCGGCCATTTCCTGTCATCTTTATCCTCGGCAACCAGTACACGAAATTTTCCATTATCATTTACTGCACTTTCTATCGCAGCTACTTTACCGCCAAATGTACCATAAGAAGATTGGGGCCAGCCGCTGAAAACAATGGCTGGATAACCATCAAACATAAACCGCACTTTTTGCCCAATAGATAGTAAGGGCAAATCAACCGGCCTTATAAAAATCTCCACTGCATATTGAATATTATCCGGAACAATTTCTACAATCATTTCTCCATCTTTTACTATTTCACCAATACCAGCTTTTTTTGCTTTTACAATTTGTCCGCTTTGCGGTGCAGTAATAAAATACAGTTTGCTGCGGATATCATAATTCATGTATTGGTTTTGCAATTTGGAAATATCTCCCTGGCCCGTTGCTATCTGCGACAGTGATTGAAATTTATCGCCACTGGCTTTGGAAATTTTTTCATTGTAGTCCTGCATGGCGCCATTCATCTCTAATTGCAGAATGCCAAGTTCCTGTTTGGCATTCAGGAATTTAATTTCAGCACTTGTTTTTTTTGCCATTGCATTTTGGTAGCCCGCATTCCTTTGTTCCAACTGTGTCAATGAAACTAAACCACTATCATACATATTTTTTTGCCGGCCAAATTGCTTTGTGGCAATGGATAAATCGTTGGTGGCTGCAACCATGTCCATACTATCTGCCTGCACTTTCATTCTTTGCTGCCTGATTTTATTTTCTACCTGCGAAATTTTCAAAGCCCTGCCTTGCGTCAATGCACCTATTTGCATATCGGCGGTACCTACTTTATTTTTATAATTTTCCACTGTCATTTCCTTTGCCGTTAACTGCTCTTTGGTACGGCTCAATAAATTGGGGTCGAGGTAATCATCTTTTATTTCCGACAACTGTATGATGGTATCACCAGCTTTTACATAATCGCCTTCTTTTACATGCCACTTTGCTACTTTACCAGGAATGATAGTATTCAATTCCTGCGGCCGCTGCTCTTGCCTTAGCGTGGTGATGGTACCACGTGAATTAATATTTTGTGTCCAGGGAATAAATAAAATAATTACCAATGCACCTAAAATCCCCAGCGTCCAGTATCGTACTTTACTTTTTTTGGTGATACCATATATCTTGCCAAAAGATTGGATGCTGCTGTGATTAATTTGTTCTTCTATTTTTGTATCAATAAAATTCATTGTCAGTTTTTATTATTTGCTGAATAGCTGTCCATTTACCTGTGGCAGTAATAGTTCCATCTTTCAAGTAAATAACTTTATCGCACCTGGCCGCAAAAGCAGCGTCATTGCTGCTGATAACAATGGTTTGTCCTTTTGTTTCATTTACTAAATATTCAGTTACAGAAGCTTTGATGGAATCACTCAATCCGTTAAACGGTTCTTCCATCAGCACCAATCTTGGATTTCGTACCAATGCCCTCAACAGTAATATTTTTTTAATCACATTGGCTGATAATTTTTTACCGAGAGGGTCAAGGTTGGTATTCAAACCATCTTTCAATCCATTCATAAATGTTTTTAAACCCAGCCGCTCTGCAAGCACTAAAATTTCTTTGGAAGTAATGTCTTCACAGCCCATATTAATATTCTCCAGCAGGCTGCCCTGGAAAATATCCTGCATGCTCAATAAAATACCCGTTTGCTTTCGCAATGAATCCAGGTTATAATTACTCACCGGCAAGTTGTCAATTAAAATGCTTCCCCAAAATTCATTGTAAACACCACTCATCAGTCGGAGCAAAGAAGATTTCCCTGAACCTGTAGCACCCATGATGCAAACTTTTTCATTACCTTTTATTGAAAGGGTAATTTGGTTTAATACTGTTTTGCTACCAGCTTCATAGCTAAAATTTACTGCAGTCATTTCTACGGAAAGCCCTGTATTGGCAGGTTGCAAATCAATCGTCCCATCTTGTTCCAATGGCTTATCCGTGAGCTTTCCCAATTTCTCTACAGATGTGAGTACATCATACACTGTATCAAGATTACCTATTACTTTTTCAATAGAGTTTATCACCATCAGTATCACAATTTCTGCAGCAATGAATTGTCCAATATTCAATTGTTGGTTTACCAACAGCAAACTACCCACTATAAGCATAGCTGCTGTAATGGCTACTTTAAAACTTACCAGGCTCCAGTATTGAAATAGCAACACCCGGAAATGTGTAGTACGGTGGGTGAGATAACCGGTAACCAATGTATCTGTTTTGCTGATGTTCAAAGAAGTGTTCCTCGAAAACTTAAATGACTTCACTACTCTTGCCATCTCTTCCAGCCAGCCAGCCACTGCATATTTGTAATCACTTTCCCGAAGGCTCGATTCCATTCCCTTTGCACTGGTAAGCCGGAGTATTAAATAAATAATGAGCAAGAGCACCAACCCAAAAAATATAAATACCGGGTGATAAAACGATAACAGCACTAATCCAAAAAATATCTGGATAGTGGCAGCAGGTATATCTAATAATAATTTGGAGATACCTTTTTGCAAAGCGACCGTATCAAAAAAACGGTTGACTAATTCAGGCAGGTAATAACTGTCTACAGATTGAAGATTCAGTCTGGGTATGCGTTCTGCAAATTCAAAGGAATAGCGCACAAATATTTTCTGTTGTACTTTTTCAATCAACCGCATTTGGTTTACCTGCAGCATTCCGTTTAAAAATACTGCCAGCACTACCAATACTATCATTACAACAAGAGAGGTAGAAATAGCGCCGCCGAGTACAAAACTAATAATAGACTGGATGCCAAGGGGTAATGAAAGTTGTATTAAACCGCTGAGTATGGCATAGAAATATACTGATGTAATTTCATTCTTCTCCAGCTTAATTACCTGTAGTACACGACGAACAGGATTGGCAAAAATATTTTGTGTAGCAGTAGCTGCCATAATTATTTATTTGTTTAATAAACTTTCAAAGAGAGTTCCAATAATACAACACTATCCATTGCATTTTACAGGCCTCATAACAAGGCTTTATGAATAATGTTGCGAAAATAGGGTGGAAATTTTAATATCCTTTCCACAAAAATTTATTAAGCTTTTTTTAAGAAGTGCCTGACAAATTAATGACAAATAATTTTGCAGTAACTACCGAAAATAATAAAGCACAAAGAAATAACTTTGTGCTTTATGTGATTATTTACTGAAATGAAATTATTATCCAAACAAATCTCCCTGCGGATTATCTTCATCTTTTTTCTTCTCCCACTCCATCTCTACGCTCTTACTAAACTCTGTAAGTTTTGCCCCCAGTGCTTTCCAGCCCATTACTTCCACCAGCTTCACCACTTTAAATTTAGCACTTCTTACCAATTGTCCCCGGCCGCTCTGCACAATCAATACCGGTTCTTCTTCGGTGGTCACCATTTCTAATCGGTTATCTTTTCCTTCTTTGATAAAGAAATATTTACTGTGCAATGTAGTGGTCTCAATCTTAAAGCGTTTGATATTGAACTGGAATTTTTCATTGTCCAGGTACACAGCCGTGATGA